>JBFHGV010000564.1:0-3074 GCA_041582955.1 Arenibacter sp. | reverse complement strand
TTTTGAGGAGGTATAGGTTCTTCATACCAAAGGATATCAAATTCCGACAATGCATTTCCAACTCTTACCGCTGTAGGAATGTCAAAACGACCATGCGCTTCAATTATAATGTCGGCTTTATGTTTTACGGCATCATGAACCGCACCTATACAGGAAATAGCATCATTAAGGTCCTTTCTACTTATTTGCAAATAGGACGACCCAAAAGGATCCCATTTGAGGGCGGAAAAACCAAGCTCTATGGCTTGTTTGGCCTTTTCTGCAAATTCATCAGATGTTTTTGCAGGAGCGAACCATCCATTTGCATAACAAGGAATTGCTTCACGTACCTTTCCTCCAATAAGCTGATAAACAGGAACACCTAAATCTTTACCTTTAATATCCCACAGTGCCATTTCAATTGCAGAAATTGCACTCATCAAAACGGCCCCACCTCTCCAATACCCGTCTCGATAAGCCAAATGCCAAAACTCCTCGATTCTATGCGGATCTTTTCCTACCAGCAGGTCTTCCAAATCATGACACGCTTGTGCTACCGTATGCTCTTTGTACTCCAAAGTAGCCTCCCCTACCCCATGTAGACCATCAATATCCGTATATACTTTTACAAACACCCAATTTGTTCGATATGCGTGACAAATAAAAGTTTTTATTGCTGTAATCTTCATTAGTCTTTTTTTTAGAATTTCAAGATTCTGTTAATAATGATCTAAAATTTACAGATCAACATCCATGGGCATGTGCTGCGCCGAACATCCCCCATCTACAACCAAGCGTTCGCCAACAATATTCTTGGCAGCGTCTGAAGCTAGGAAAGCCACAGCTTCGGCAATATCATCAGTCGTTGCCTCTGAGCCTATAGGAATATTTTGATGTCTTCGGGCTATTAGTTCATTTGACAGGTTTTCCCATCTATCTGTATTGATGTATCCAGGTGCAACCATATTTACACGTATGCCTTTAGGACCTAAATCAATGGCCATAGAACGGGTGAGGGCATCCACCCCCCCCTTACTTGTCACATATGCGGTACGGTCATGTATGGCTCTAGCGGAAACATTTGATCCCAAATTAATAATAGTCCCCTTGGATTCCTGTGCCATCATTATTCTGACCGCTTGTTGTGATACTTGGAATGTACCCAATAAATTCACTTTTAAAACTTCTAAGAAGTCGTGTGGATTCATTGTCTCAAATTTCATTCCTACTCCCTGATTAGCTGCATTGTTCACTAAAATATCAAGTCTTCCGTGCTTCTTTTTAATTTGCTGAAACATTTTATCCACTTCGTCAACATCGGAAATATCCGCAATGTATTGATCGAAATTTTGTAACCCAGCTTTATTTAATTCGGATGCACCATTTTGCAAACCCTTTTCGGTACACCCGTTAATACATACTTTTGCACCTTCTCTTATAAAAAGGGCTGCAATGCTTACTCCAGTATTTCTAGTGGCACCGGTCACGAGCACTACTTTATCTTTAAATCTCATATTCCTGGTTTTATCATAATGGTTGGATTTTTCCTGTTTCAATTGACAATGCAATTAATTTTAATCTACAATCCATTCTGGATGAATTTTTCTATAATCTTTCATAAAATAAAATTTGTAGCCTACAAGAAATAATAGTCCACACAATACCCAAACTACGGCCAACAAAGAAATTCCCATCGAAAGTCCAATAATGGGTTTAAAATAACCTAATATAATTGGTGATAACGAGCCTACAGAAAAACCTATCATCAACATAATACCCGACGCAGATGAATGGTATTTCTCCGGGATAACATCATAGAGTACCGCATAAGTGTTTGCATCGAAAAAGGATCGCCCAAACCCAAAACCCGCAAAACCAATATAAACCAACCATAATGCGTTGGAATTCCCCATTAAGATGATAAAAGGAGCAGCTGCCAATAGTCCAATTGCCTGTACTAACATACGGGATTGGGGTTTTCTCTTTGCTAAGATATCTGAGTACTTACCAGCAAATATAATTCCAATGAAAGCGAACAAATGAGTATAAAACATTGAATGAAACCCCGCACTAGATAGGCTCATACCAAAATTTTCATACAAATAGGTGGGAGTCCATGTAAGATATCCTACCAAAACAAATATTAGCCCACTAAATCCTATAGTAAGTATCAAAGCAGTTGGTGTACGAAAAACAATTTGTACTCCTTCCCAGAACCGTACTCTCTCCTTATATTCGATTTGGCCAATATCCTTGGTTTTATCCTTTAAACGTATGGCAAGTACAACACCATGAATTACCCCAATCCCACCGAAAACATAAAATGCATACCTCCATCCGTAATGCTCTCCTAAATACCCAGCTACATAACCTGAAAGAATTATGCCGATATAATAAGAGGTTTGGTGGAGCGACATTGCCAAAGATCGAGTTTCCTTATGATATTGAGCCAACAAACTATAGTTTGCAGGACCAAAAAAAGCTTCGCCCCCTCCTGTAGCCACGCTTCGCATCATTATTAACATTAACATAGAAGTGCCCAGTCCAGTGAACATCGTTGCAATACTCCAAAAAATAATACTTATAGTAACAATCCATTTCCGGCTATAAATATCACCAGCATATCCAGCCAATGGCACCAATGCCGCATATACTAAGTTGAAGACAGTTGCTATTGTACCTAGTTCAACGTCCGTTAGGTTTAAATCGGCTTTTAATAAAGGTAATACGACATTAAAAACCTGACGATCAGCTTGGTTCAATAAAAAAGCTACCCAAAGCAGGGCTAAAACTTCCCATTTATATCCTTTATATACTTCCTTCATTCGTTTTTCCTAACTCTTGTGTTAATAAAGGTTTATTGTTCAGACTTAAGTGTTACTTGAGAACGTTCAGCTATCATCATTACACTATCCCAAACGGGTAATTTTTCAAATTTGACCTTCTTGCCTTCATTTATCCAATCACCTTTCAATTCGTAAATTTTGCCCGATAGCATATCTACATATACCGGATCCTTGAAATTCATCTTTTGTATTGTAATATCTGCCAAATCCCATTTCAAATCATCGGAAGGAATATCATCATTATACCAT
>JBFHGV010000563.1:0-3085 GCA_041582955.1 Arenibacter sp. | reverse complement strand
TTTTTTGACCATATGTTGGATCAATTGGCCCGTCATGGACAAATGGACCTTGATATAAAGGTTAAAGGGGATTTGGAAGTAGATGAGCACCATACTATTGAGGATACCGCTATAGCCTTGGGAGAGGTGTTTTATAAAGCCTTGGGGAATAAATTGGGGATAGAGCGATATGGATTCTGCCTTCCTATGGACGACTGCCTGGCACAGGTAGCCATTGATTTTGGAGGTCGAAATTGGTTGGTCTGGGAAACGGAATTTAAACGGGAGATGATTGGAAAAATGCCAACGGAAATGTTCTATCATTTCTTTAAGTCCTTTACCGATGGGGCAAAGGCCAATTTAAATATAAAGGCCGAAGGGGTTAATGAACACCATAAAATTGAAGCTATATTTAAAGCCTTTGCCAAGGCAATTAAAATGGCCGTTAAACGGGATGTAGAAAAAATGGTATTGCCCAGTACAAAGGGAGTATTGTAATAACAGTGTGCAAGGATAATTGGAATGAAAATAGTAATTATAGATTACGGGGCGGGAAACATACAAAGCATTAAATTTGCCTTTCAACGCTTGGGCTATGAAGCGGTATTAAGTAGCAATGCCAACGAGATTAGGGAGGCGGACAAGGTTATTTTTCCCGGAGTAGGTGAGGCCAGCAGTGCCATGAAAAAGTTACGCGAGAGTAAATTGGATCTAATTATTCCAGAGCTAAAACAGCCGGTTTTGGGAATTTGTTTGGGGATGCAGTTAATGTGCCATTCTTCTGAAGAAGGGAATACCCAAGGACTTGGTATTTTTGATGTGGATGTGCTAAGGTTTTCCAGTGAAGTTAAGGTGCCCCAAATAGGATGGAATCAAATAAACCAATTAAAATCGGACCTATTTAAGGGGGTTAGGGAGAATGAACATATATATTTGGTGCATAGTTTTTATGCCCCTATTTGTAAGGAAACAATAGCTCAGACCGAATATGGTATAGCTTATAGTGCGGCTTTGCAAAAAGATAATTTTTATGGGACTCAATTTCACCCGGAAAAAAGTAGTGATGCCGGGGAACAGATATTAAGAAATTTTTTAGAAGGTATCCAGTAGGGATGTAGTTTTTTGATAGAACGGTGGATAGTGTCGAATAAAATGGATCGATTTCGGTTTTGTTTAAGAAACAAAGGATTAGATTTTTTAGTTAAACATATTAAGTGTAACATATTGACAATATGAGGATTATACCCGCAATAGATATTATTGAAGGAAAATGCGTAAGGCTTTCCAAAGGAGATTATGATACCAAGAAAATTTATAATGAGAATCCCTTGGAAGTAGCCAAGGAGTTTGAGGCCCATGGTATAGAGTTTCTGCATTTGGTGGATCTGGATGGGGCAAAGTCCAAACATATTGTAAACCATAAAGTACTGGAAAAAATAGCTTCCCATACCAACTTGAAAATAGATTTTGGAGGGGGGTTAAAGACCGATGAGGACCTAAGGATAGCTTTTGAAAGTGGTGCACAGCAAATTACGGGAGGAAGTATAGCTGTGAAGGATAGGGCAACTTTTGTTTCCTGGATCAATAAATATGGTCCTGAAAAAATTATCTTGGGTGCAGATGCCAAAGATGAGAAGGTGGCTGTTTCTGGATGGATGGAAGAATCCCGGGAAGAATTGGTTCCGTTTATCCAATCCTATCAGGAAGAGGGCATAAGGGCGGTAATCTGTACAGACATTAGTAAGGATGGGATGTTGCAAGGTCCTTCATTTAAATTGTATGCTAAGATACTGGAGGCCTGTGGGGCGCAACTATCCCTAATAGCCAGTGGAGGGATTTCTAGCTTTGAAGAGCTTCCCAAGTTGGCCGAACTGGGGTGTGAGGGAACCATTATAGGCAAGGCCATCTATGAGAATAGAATTAGTTTAAAACAGTTGGAAAAGTTTATTCTGGACAGTCAATAGATATAGACAAGGAATTGCTCCAAATAATAAAAATATAACAGCAAATGTTAACAAAAAGGATTATACCCTGTTTGGATATTAAAAATGGAAGAACCGTAAAAGGGATAAATTTTGTGGATTTACGGGATGCAGGAGATCCGGTTGAATTGGCAGCAATTTATGCCCAAAGCGGAGCGGACGAACTAGTTTTTCTGGATATTTCGGCTACAGAGGAACGTAGAAGGACATTGGCCGACCTAGTGCTTAGGGTCGCCGAAAAGGTAAATATACCCTTTACCGTAGGGGGCGGTATTTCTTCAGTGGAAGATGTGGATATATTGCTCCATAATGGTGCGGATAAAGTATCTATAAATTCATCTGCGGTCAAAAATCCACAATTGATCAACGAGTTGGTAGCAAAATTTGGTTCCCAATGTATTGTTGTGGCTATTGATGCCAAACAGATAGATGGGGAATGGTTGGTACACCTGGTAGGCGGTAAGGTTTCCACAGAGCTTAACCTTTTTGAATGGGCCAAAGAAGTGGAAGAACGTGGGGCGGGAGAAATTTTATTCACTTCCATGAATCATGATGGAACCAAGGATGGCTTTGCCAATGAAGCCTTGGCCAAATTATCTGCCCAACTTAATATTCCCATTATAGCCTCTGGCGGAGCAGGGAAAATGCATCATTTCACCGATACTTTTGTGAAGGGCAAGGCAGACGCCGCCTTGGCGGCAAGTGTATTTCACTTTAAGGAAATAGAAATAAAGGATTTAAAGGAAGAATTAAGACGGAATAATATAGCGGTTAGATTATAATATGACCGGGAATTTTGGGTCTGTAATACTTGTTCCACTTCCGGCGGATAACCATATACATCCATTTTGAAAACATAATTATGAATATAGATTTTAACAAGAACCAAGACGGGTTGATTCCCGCTATTATACAGGATTCAATCACCAAAACTGTACTTATGCTGGGCTATATGAATCAGGAAGCCTACATAAAAACATTGGATACCAAAAAGGTGACCTTCTATAGTCGTACCAAAAAAAGGCTGTGGACCAAGGGAGAGGAAAGCGGTAATTTTTTAAACCTGGTAGATATTAAGTTGGATTGTGATAATGACACCTTGCTGGTCTTGGTAGATCCCGTGG
>JBFHGV010000562.1:0-3093 GCA_041582955.1 Arenibacter sp. | reverse complement strand
GCTACTGGGGAGTTTGCCAATATCAAAAACAATCCTATTAAACAAACCGTAAGCTTCAAAACAACGAAAGCACGATTTATAAAATTGAAAGGAGTTAAAATAATTGACGATGATAAAAGAATGTCTGTTGGTGAAATAGGGGTGATTACTAAACAGTAAATTCAGTTTCATGTATGGTAATTGAAACAAATTAGTATAAGGAATTAACTTTAAGGCATATAGTAAATGATTAATAAAATTAAACCTTTTGTGCTTATCATTCTAACCTTTGGGGTGTCTTCCCATGGGTTAAGATCTCAAGAGAAATTAAAGGTGATGACCTATAACATTTGGAATGGTTTTGATTGGGGCAAGGATAGTGAACGCCAAGCGGCCACGATTAATTGGATCAAGTCTAAAAATCCAGATGTATTGGCTTTACAGGAACTCTGCGGCTATGATGAGGAAAAACTAAAGAGTGATGCATTGAAATGGGGGCATCCGTTTGTCGAGATTCTCAAAACCGAGGGATATCCTGTAGGGCTTACCTCCAAAAAACCTATTGTTTTAAAGGAACGGATATTGGAAGGAATGTCCCATGGTTCCTTGCATTGCCAAACATTTGGAATCGATTTTTTTGTGGTGCATCTTTCCCCATCCGATTGCAATATTAGGCTCAAGGAAGCCGGTATTATAACAGAAAAGGTAAGGCAGAGCAAAAGTGAAAAATATATTTTACTTGGTGATTTTAACTCTCATTCTCCCTTCGATGAATATTTTTTAGAAGAAAAGGAGATGCTCAGAACGGCGTTTGAGAACCAGAAATTGGGAGAGGGGCGTTCCAACTTACGTCTTGGTGAGTTTGATTACTCTGTATTATCAAGCTTTTTGGCCCTACCGGCCATTGATGTTTGTCTTGATTTTATAGGAGCGGACAATAGGTATACTTACCCTTGCCCTGCTTCTAAGGAGATAAACAATAGAAATGAACGGATTGACTTTATATTGACCAGTCCGGTATTGGCGAAATCATGTACCAAAGCAGAAATCTTAAACAAGGCGGAAAGAAGTGCGCTCTCCGACCACTATCCGGTCATGGCAGAATTTGATTACCCCTTCCTGGATTGATCTTCTCTTAATCTGAACAAAATGGTAATAGGCATAAACAAATATTAAAATTTAAATAATAATTGATAAACAATGAGAATCCTTATTTTTTTATTGGTCGGATTATTGACCATTTCCTGTGCAGACCAAAACAAGAACACCGATAACCCGGAACAAGCATATCAAATCATTCCCAAGCCCATGTCCTTAGTGAGCTCACAGGGCTCTTTTTTGGTCAACAGTAAAACCTATATATCCAGTACTGATGCCTTGAAGATGGAGGCAGAATACCTGTCTGAAATGTTGGGCAGTGCAGTAGGGACAAAGATTCCCTTTGAACAAGGTAAAATAGGAGAAGGTGGTATAATACTTAAACTGGACGAAAATATTGAAAATGATGAAGGATATGAGTTGGTTGTAGGGTACAACAAAATTATAATTTCGGGAAAAACGACCAAAGGAGTGTTTTACGCTATTCAGACATTGCGACAGCTCTTGCCCCCGGCAATAGAATCGGGAACTTCTTTGGAGACCGAATTATCCATTCCGGCAGTGGTTGTTAAAGATGAGCCAAGGTTTGCCTATAGGGGCATGATGCTGGACGTAAGCCGTCATTTCTTTCCCGTATCCTTTGTCAAGAAGTACATAGACCTTATCGCCCTCCATAAAATGAATACCTTGCATTGGCATTTAACAGAGGATCAGGCTTGGCGCATAGAAATAAAAAAGTATCCAAGGTTGACCCAGGTAGGTGCCTTCCGGAACGGGACCATTATTGGGCACCATCCGGGCACCGCAAATGATCAGGAGTTATACGGAGGCTTCTATACCCAAGAAGAGGTCAAAGATATCGTAGCATATGCCTCCAAGCAGCATATAACCATTATTCCGGAGATAGAGATGCCCGGACATGGAGCGGCAGCTATTGCTGCATACCCCTATTTGAGTTGTTTCCCGGAAGAACCAACTATCGTATTCAATGATATGATGTCCGATAAGAGCAGGGAGCTGCAAAAATCCGGTACCCCTAAGATTGTACAGGAAACATGGGGCGTAATGGATGATGTCTTTTGTGGGGGGAAGGAAAGCACTTTTGCTTTTCTACAAGATGTCCTGGATGAGGTGATACCACTTTTTCCATCAAAGTACGTTCATATAGGTGGGGATGAAAGCCCAAAGGCCAATTGGGAACGTTGCCCGAACTGTCAGAACAGGATCAAGAAAGAGAAGATGAGTGACGAGCATGAACTGCAGAGTTATTTCGTACAGCGAATGGAGAAATATATAAATGGAAAGGGCAAACAGATTATTGGATGGGACGAGATTTTGGAAGGCGGATTGGCCCCTAACGCTACGGTTATGTCCTGGCGTGGCGAAAAAGGAGGAATTGAAGCGGCCAAACAGCATCACGATGTAATCATGACACCTACCACCTATAATTATTTCGATTATTACCAATCAGAGGATAAGGATAATGAACCTTTGGCCATTGGTGGGTTTCTGCCTATTGAAAAGGTCTACTCCTATAACCCTATTCCAGAAGAATTGGATAAAGAGGAGGAAAAATTCATTCTTGGGGCACAAGGTAATGTTTGGACCGAATATATGAAAACAGAAAAGCAAGTAGAATATATGACCTTTCCCCGTATGACAGCCCTGTCCGAAGTGGTTTGGTCTCCACAGGAATCTAGAAATTGGGACGATTTTAAAAATCGACTAGAGGATATGTCAAAAAGGTACGATGCAATGGGGCTGAACTATGCAAAGCACGTATTAGTTGAAGACAAATAGTAAGGCATAAAAGAACTAGCTAATACGAATTAAATTTTCAACACCTTTTTTGTGTCGGTTCGCTTTAATGTAGTTTATATCACAATTCTTTTAAAAATAGTTTTGATGAAGTTAAAATATACTAGAAAATCCTTGACCTTTTTGGCTTTAATATTTCTTTTTACAGGATTCACTTCTTACAAGAAAGTAGAGAAGGTGAAGGAGACGGTGAAGGAG
>JBFHGV010000561.1:0-3094 GCA_041582955.1 Arenibacter sp. | reverse complement strand
GTAATCGGTGAATACCGGGACATATAGCCCATTCTTCATGGCTTCTTGGGCACTCTCATAAAGGTCGTGCTGATTTTCCTTTATAATCTTACAGGTTGCCAAACGAAGTGACCCCAATTTATCCCTATTGGCGCCATAACCAAAGAGCCTGCATATTAATCCACGATACTTATAATGGCCGCAGCTGCCTTTACTAGTGTCCGAAGCTGAATGTGGCCGATACAAAAAACAGCTGGATCCTAGTTTGGTTTGTAAGTCTTTTAGGGTAATTTCTGCTGTTCCATTTAAAAAAAGATGGAAGGCATACGGCAAAAACTCCAAGGGAGAAGCATTAATATCCGGGTGAACACAACACTTTCCGCAACCTGCCAAACAACTTAGGCCCGAATGGGACTGGAAAGTTTTAATTTCTTGGTCTAGATCTGCAAATAACTCCTCCACTGCACTTACCCTCCGCTCTATGGACATATATTTAATTTTACACGAATGTACGCCAATAAAGCCCCGCTTTAACAATGACCCCTTATAATACCATAAAACAACTAGGTCTTAAAAACCTAAAAACAAATAAATTAAGACCAAGGTTTACAGTCTGAGACCGTTACTGATCCAACTTTTTCAATTCCATCCAAAAAGGGAAGATGTTTTTATTGTTTACAGCATAAAATGGTATAAGCTCGCCAGTCATTTTGGGGAAATAAATACGCTTCATTTGAATAACATCAGTATTTTCCGCTTTGTTTACCATTTGCCTAACCAGCGTATTGGCTTCCAAAACCATTCTGCCATTTGCCTTTACGGGTTGTACAAATTTATAGGTTATGTCATAATACCCCTCTTCAATATCCACCTCCCAATTTCCATAAACCTCTTCTTGATTCCATATTCCGCGTTCCCCACCCGCATCGTTCCTGTTGAGTATAACTGGATTTTCATTTGGATTACCCACAATGATCTTAGGGGGATTTACAAGGTTCTCCGAAAATACCAATTCTTTATACCTATCATCCAATTCCTTTTTTAGTTCCTTGGCCAGTTCCTTTTTGGTGCTTACCAAGTTATTTAGTTCATAAGGGTCCTTCTTTAGGTTGAACAGTTCAAAATCTTCAATGGCGGCATTATAATCTGTTTTTCCCACTAACTTATAGCCCCCTTTTTGCAAGGCCATATTGTTGTATAATTCCGGATAACGACGGGACCAATAAAAAAACAGGGCACGATTTTCCCAATCTACAGACTTGCCCTTAATTAGCGGTACCATACTCTTGCCATCTATTACCCTATTTTTAGGCATCTCCACTTCACATATTTCAGACAGGGTAGGCAGCACATCCAAATGCGCCGTCATGGTTTCTATATCTTTATTCCCCTTGGTTAGGGAAGGATATCTTAGAAAAAACGGCACCCTAACCCCACCGTTGTAAACATTGCCCTTAAGCCCTCGCATTCCGCTTACGTATCTCGTTTGCTGTGGCCCATTATCTGTCATAAAAATAACAAGAGTATTATCGGATAGGTTTAGTTCGTCCAATTTATCAAAGAGCCGCCCTAGGTTATCATCAATATTATGGACCATGGCATATACCTTTCGCGCATCTTCCTTATCCCTTTCGCTCATTGGCGAAAAAGGCCTATCATCCCCATCAAACCCTGAAGATGGATCAATATCCTTGTATTTTTGATAATAGGAATCCGGAACTTGTAAAGGGGTGTGGGGCGCGTTAAAGGCCAGGTAGCAGAAAAATGGAGTCTCCTTATTTTCATCAATAAAATTGATAGCTTGGTCTGTAAATATGTCCGAGCAATAGCCTTGATAAGCTTGTTGTTGGTTATTATGCCAAAGTACCGGGTCAAAATAACTTCTATCTCCCTTAAAATAAGTGGTAATATCGCCCACCTGCCCCATCCCTCCCGAGAGATGGATTACAGACTCATCAAAACCTTGATCGGTGGGCCTAAATGGATAGTTATCGCCCAAATGCCACTTTCCAAAGGCTCCGGTCTTATAGTTGGCCTGCTTTAACATTTCCGCTATAGTGACCTCATTGGAAGCCATAATAGCCCCTCCGTTGTAGGTATCCCTCATACCTGTACGCAAGGAATAACGACCCGTCATTAAACTGGAACGGGTAGGGGCACATACAGGAGAAACATAAAAATTATTAAAACGAACACTTTCCTAGGCCAGGGCATTTATTACCGGAGTTTGAACATGTGGGTTCCCGGTGACCCCCAAATCCCCGTACCCTTGGTCATCTGTAATAATCAAAATTACATTGGGCCTTTGCTTTTGTTGTGCCAAAACAGTTGCGAACATAATCAAGCATGCAATGAGAAGGAAATGGGTCTTTTTATTGAAAATCATAAATTCGGTTTTTTTCTGATAATTTTTTCTTAGGTTCATATCTTATGGGGATACCGCCCATTCTCTTGACAAAGTGGTGACACTACTGGTTTCCAGTCCGTTACCGCTAGTCCTATTGCCAGAGCAGTATGCCAGAATTATATTTTGGGGGTCCACAAAGTAAAGGGAGGTATAACAGTACCAACCGTTTGGGTCTTCTTCAATGTTTTTAATTGCTGACCATGTTTTTCCTTCATCTTTGGAGATAGCCATTGTTAAAGGGGTTCTTTTATTCTTTGTAGCCGGTATGGAACCATCATTGTTGTTCCAAACCATTATCCAATCATTGGTTCCTGGCATTTTTTCGATTGTAGCCGGAGAAAGCGGCGAATATATAGTACTGGGTGCAAGAGGGCTCCAGGTCTCCCCCCTATCATGGGAATAGGACAGCTGTTGCACTCCTCCGCTTGCCCTAATGTACATCATAATTTGGCCATCCTTCATCTCTATGAGTCCGGGTTCTTGGGTAATAATTTCTGAATTGTTGGGTACCCTTGAACTGGATGACCATGTTTTACCATTGTCGTCCGAATAATAACTATACAGATTCCCTTTGGCACTAAATCCCTTTTTGGTTGTGGGGTGTTCTGCCACTGACATTAGCAATCGTCCATCTTCCAACTGAATCACCCGGTCGTTATTTAAAACAAAATACCCTTTCTTGTCCGTGATACAGGCTATGGGACTACT
>JBFHGV010000560.1:0-3097 GCA_041582955.1 Arenibacter sp. | reverse complement strand
GGTTGGTAAAACAGGAATCCTACTGCAACCAACAACAGGCTTATGATAAATCCGTATAACATAATTTTTTTGGCAAGTTTCCAGAGTCCGTCATAATTCTTTGCTCCTAATAATTTCCCGCCCATAATATTGCCAGCGGCTCCATAACCGTCTATAAAAAATGCAGAAAATAACCAGAGATTTATGGCAATGGTATGGGCACCAATATACCTGTCCCCCAAGGCAGTTGCCTCTCTTACTGCCAATATTAGGGCCGTATTAAGTGCCAGTGCCCTAACAAAAAGATTTAGGCTCATGACAACCAGTCTCCCAAGTTCTGGATGTAAGGGAAATCTAAGGGCCAGACTGATGTTGGTTTTTAGCACCAACAGTACAAAGGCCATTATGGCCATAACCCCTTGGGCTATTAAGCTGGCCCATGCCGCACCTTCCAAATACATTGGTTCTACCAGTCCGTCTACCCCATAGACCAAAACTAGGTCCAAAACTATATTTAACACAGCACCTGTAATGGCAATAAGCATGGGGTAATAAGTATTCTGTAGGCCTCTAAAGATGCCCATAACCGCAAAAACAAACAAGGACAAAGGAAAGCCCCATACCCTAATGGAATAATAGGAAATACACAGTTCCAGAATCCTGCCCGAAGCATTTAAAAGAACAAATATCTCCTCTACAACAAAAATGGTGGAAAGCAATATTAAAATACTGAGCAGAATGTTTAAATAAATGGCCTGAGCAGGTAATGTATTTACCCTTTCCAACTTGCCGGCACCCAGATATTGAGAAATAATTGCCGAAATAGCACTACGGGTCTGACCCAATATCCATATCAACATAGACAAAAAGGAACCCACTATCCCGGCTGCCGCCAAAGATTCCATTCCGTCTTGGGGTATATTGCCTACGATGGCCGTATCGGTAATGGATAAAATTGGCTCGGCTATTCCCGCTACGGTAGCAGGAATGGCAAGTTTGTTTATGGTCCTAAAGTTTATCTCTGTATTCAAAAAAAGAAAGGCTGTTTTATAAAATTAGTTCATAACAATGAAAAGGGAATTCGCTTTGTTTTGGGAAATAAATATCCCCTAGCTTTTGGTAGCCCCTGGCCTGATAAAAGGCATTATTACGACTGTTTTGGCTAAATGTGTCTAGCCTTACCGACACAAAACCCTTATTTCTGGCGTAATCCTCCGCAAAATCCATGAGTTTCTGCGCATAGCCCTTTTTTTGCTCCTGCGGATGCACTGCCAAACGGTGAATATAAATGTTCCGGTTATTAGGTGTTAACCATTCAATGGGTGCGTATTCCTCATCCATGTAGGTAGAAATTACTATTGTTCCTATTATTTTGTTGCTAACCTCCAACACATAAAGTTCATTTCGGGCTATATCCCTTTTAAATGCTTCTTGGGAAGGATAATGTTCATTCCATTGATAAATACCCTGATCTATCATGCTTTTGGCACAAGCCTTAGTAATATTAAGAATATTGGGGATTTCCAAAATCTTTGCCAGTCTAATCATGCACGGTTAAATTTAATTTGTAAATTTATGCTATTCGTGAGGAATAATATCATGAAAAAAGGAACCCTTTATGGAAGCATTGCCAAAGTGTTCCGTTTTGCCTTTTCTGATCAACATACCAATAAAGGCGCAAAAGTAATTAAAACCAAACTCATGTAATGGGCCATAACAATTTTGGGGTTGACCAATTTGATAGATATGGTGCACTACATCTGACCAACAATAAATTAAAAAGAAACCGATGAAAAATATCCTTGTTCCCATTGGAACTTCCCAAAATGCACACGAAACCTTACAATATGCAGTAGACTTTGCGACGGAATTTGGTTCCAATATTTATGTAATGGAAGTGTTTAGTGTTAGTTCCAGTGCAAGTTCTTTGGCAAATATTAGTGAAAAACTCTCCGAAAACAGTAAAGAACATATAAAAAGAGTCCTTGACCAGGTTGATCCAAAAAATGTAATGATCAAGATAGCCACCTACAAGGGCGATATCGTAAACGGGTTAAAGGATATAGATAAAGACCTTGGGATAGATTTGATTATAATGGCGCCCAGAAGCAATGATATACAGGAGGAACTATATTTGGGCAACACCTCTGGTAAAATTGTAAAGCAGACCGATATCCCTACCTTGATAGTACCCAAGGGAACAGTCTACAAACCCTTTAAAACTATATTGACAGCTTTTAAATCGGGGGTTTTAAAGGATAAAAGCATTTTATATCCTTTAATGGAAATCAAGAAGAAATTTGATTCAAGGGTAAGTTTACTCTTTGTAAAAACCCCGGGCTATACCAAAGACGACCTTAAGATAAATATGTCCTTAATGGGCTTGAGTTCTGAACTTACCCAGTCCGAAAACCCCTCTACCTATTTAGGGGTATTACAACATTTTGAGGCAAAACATCCCGATCTGCTTTGCGTTTTTAGGAGGAAAAGAGGCTTCTTTAAGAAATTATGGGAAAAAAACACTATTCCTAAGTCAGAATTTTATGCCCCTGTACCTGTTTTGGTGCTAAGTGTTAAAAAAGATTAAGAATATTGCAATAAGCTTAGATTGTGCTTTGATAATGTTGGAAAAAGTATTTTCTTTGCGGCAGCCAAATTTGGGGGATTAGCTCAGCTGGCTAGAGCGCTTGCCTGGCAGGCAAGAGGTCACCGGTTCGACTCCGGTATTCTCCACTAATAAACACAGGGTTTCAAGAGATGTTTCTTTTGAAACCCTTTTTATTTGCACGCAAAATATGTTAAAAATCATTTTGACATCATTTGATATCATTTGATGTCAAAATGCATCAAATATATTTCATAGACTTCTGTTTTCATTATTCAATCCATATTTTTAGAATCTTTCAGGGCCTATATTGGGACAAATCATATGCCCCACTTGTCAAAAGTTTTATCTGTGAACCTAATAATTAGTCTATTGTAAAAATCTAGGCATATCCTACTACCATAAGTGTCCTATAAAAGGGTAATTAACGAAACTACTAAAAGGACCAAGAATGAAACACTGAGATAAAAGAATATCAGTTTTCTCAAAAGTGCTATAAAATGGCCGTTTTTT
>JBFHGV010000559.1:0-3106 GCA_041582955.1 Arenibacter sp. | reverse complement strand
TTCCCTATCCGCTTCCAAACCTACCATGGCCACTTCGGCACCACACAAACGGGCAACGGCCGCGCAGAGGATCCCAATAGTCCCTGGTCCCACCACTACTACCCGGTCCCCAGGTTTTATCCTGGAGTTTACGACCACAGCATTATAGGCCACGGAACAGGGTTCTGTTAAACAGGCCTGTTCAAAAGGTAAATTTTCAGGAACCTTATGTAAACATCTGGCCGGCACCCTCACAAATTTGGTCATGGCTCCATTAACGCCATAGCCAAAGCCCTTACGGCTAGGGTCCAGATTGTAAAGCCCCTGCCTGGTCATGGGACTATTGATATCTATTACGGCCGCTGTTTCACTGACCACCCTATCGCCTTCTTTCCATCCTTCCACTCGCTTTCCCAATTCCACTATATGCCCTCCAAACTCATGTCCCAATACTACGGGGTAATTTACAGGCCAACTATGATCGGAGGTCCATTGGTGCAGGTCGCTCCCGCAAACCCCAACATTGGCTACCTGCAGCAACACATCTTCCTCCCCAATGCTTGGTTTGGCTATTTCCCTAATTTCTACACTTCCTTTTTCTTCAGCATAATTAACTACTCCTATCGATTTCATCTGATATAATTTGTTTGTTTTTATAATTTCGCCCCATAAGCCGCCACGGGATACTGGCCAGGTCAACTGCTGGTCCACTACTTATCCCATGGTCACCCTTTGTTGCGACTCATTTATTTTTAAATATAGCTTGTAGCCTAATGCTACTAGGGTGCTACCTCGCCGTAGCCATGTATTTTCTCGCAAATTAATCGCAAGGATGCTTCCAGATCACCATCGGCTGTTTTAAAGGAATCGGCATCTATAGTGAGCGGCGCTCCTAGGACAACCATGGGCGCACCATACTCCGGACAGCGTACTGCCTGCTCTAGGGAAAGCCCCCCTACGGCCTGTACCGGTACGTTTACAGCGTTTACTACTTCCTTAAGTTGGTCCATTGGGCTGGGCATGGGAAGCCCTTGTGCAGCAATTCCACGTCTTTCGTCATACCCTATATGGTGAATAATATAATCGCAACCTAGGTCTGCCAACCATTTGGCACCGGCTACCATATCTGGACACCCCAGGTTATCCCCCATCACCTTTACCCCGTAATCCTTTCCTGCCTGTACTACCACTTTAACGGTCTCGGCATGGGCGCGCGCCATGACCACCACATGGGTGGCACCGGCTTTGGCCATCATTTCTGCCTCCAGATATCCTCCGTCCATGGTTTTGAGATCGGCCACTATTGGGGTGTTGGGAAAAGCTTCCCTTAATTTGCGCACTCCGTGCAAGCCTTCGGCCAAAATTAGCGGCGTACCGGCCTCTAGCCAGTCCACCCCGGCCCTTAAGGCCATGGACGCGGTTTCCAAGGCTTCATCAATATTGGTCAGGTCTAAGGAAATTTGTACAATTGGTTTCATAATAGGTTAAATAGTTTTTGTTGATTTCATTATACACTGTGTCCCGCTGCAGCCAAAACCCTTTTTGGATACCCATTACTCTTAAAAAAAGACAAATTCCAGAATTTGGACGCTTTGGAACAATCCCAAAGATAAAGGATAACAATACATATATTTGATCAATTATAAATCCTATATTAACCCTAAGAAAGTGGTTTTTGGAGAAGTTTTTATAGCTTTTGGGACAGACCTGACCATCCTAATCCATTATTTTACAGGCACCTACAAGAATACAGAACTATACTACCAAGAAGTTCAGTCCAACTTTCCATAGACCGAAGCAACAAAATGACCGTTTAAAAATGGCCTTGGCTTTATCATACTTTGTAGGACCACTCCTTTGGTATTGGATTCCAACAACATAAAGGCCGCCTCTACCATAGGGGCTGCTGTGGTGGCTTGGATGGCCCGTACCCAATGCTTTCCAATCTGCTGCGGCCGGATAGTATTGGACTGCTCGCTCCTGCGAAGAACCCCTTTGCTGTCCCTACCCGTTACAGCGGCATATAACACTATTTGATCCCTTTCCAAATGGGGGATCTGCTGTTCCATTTTTTGCTGTAATGCCTGTATGGTCTCCTTGCCCTTGCCTTTGCCCACAGCATCAATTTGCTGTTGTACCCAGGCATAGTGCCCAGGGTGCCTCAGGGTCTTATAATCCAATTGGCGTACCTTTCCCTTTAGGGCATCGGGCAGGTCGGCGGCACCTCCAGAGGTAAGATCCTCCTCATAGGCTATTCCATCAATAATTATTCTGGCCCGTTCCGATAGGGAAGGCAGGGATACTTTCTTATACTCCCTCAGGGCTTCCGCATCCTTGAGGTATTCAGTGGCCACGCCAACAGGACTCCAGGTAAAGCCGTAATAGTGTGGTGCCACAGCATGGTCTGTTAGGGCCCCTACCTTAAATTCCAAACGCTCTACCTTATCTACCCCATGTTTAGCGCAAAATTCCTGATAGAGATGGTGGGCCAACAGATCTATATAGCCCGGAGCCAGGCCCGACTGCAGCACAAAACCGGTTTCGGCATTTTTTGCCAATTGAACTATCTCATTGGTTTCGGCAACATATTCGGTAAGGTTAACATAGTGCAGCCCAAATTCCGTGGCATAGCCGGCCATTCTAGGCGCCAGACTCCCCGGAAGGCAGTCGAGCAACACATCCCCTTGGTTTAAGATCGTCTGCATCTCCTTGGTAGGTTCCCCTTCAGACAAGGTAAATGCCTCCACTAATGCGGACCTACCCGTCCCCTCTTCTATCCACCTCGCCACCTTCTTGGCCTTTTCCAATGTTCGGTTACCTATATAAATCTGCACGGGGACCTTGCTCCATTGGGCCAAAATTAACCCAACGGCACTTGCAATTCCTCCGGCTCCCAAAACAATAATATGATACGCCATTATGTCCTAAATGTGTTAGCGAAAGAAAGTTAACATTTTTTGTTGGAATTGTTTTATTAGCCCATAGCCTATTTGTAACTAACTAATATTTACAATCTTTGGGTGTTTCCTGATATAGGGTATATATAAATCTTTTTGAGTAAATTAGACGCTTAAACACCATAGGAATTATAGCCGGATTAAGTTTGCCTGCTCTAGTTTTCCTATAC
>JBFHGV010000558.1:0-3106 GCA_041582955.1 Arenibacter sp. | reverse complement strand
CTATGCATTCGCAACTCTTAGAGGGGGTATCATAATTATGGATGATAAGGGCAAGCACATCAGAAATATTTCAGAAAATGACGGAATTGCCAACAATCAGGTCCATGCCATGGCCGTGGATAGAGAGGGCGCTTTGTGGCTGGCACATCAAACAGGTATTTCCAAAGTAGCACTTCAGCTTCCTTATACTTATTACGATAGTCGAAATGGTCTTGAGGGTACGGTTTCTTGTATCCTTAAGCATAAAGGCAGGTTGTATGTTGGTACATATAGCGGCCTATATGTGTTCGATGAACGTATTGGGTCCAATGAACCTACATTTCAAAAGATTGATGGGATTACATCTGGTTGTTTCTCCTTGCTTTCCAAGGAAGGGGAACTTTTTGCCGCTTCGGCAAATGGCGTTTTTAAAATATTGGAAGGAGGGGTTCTTCAAGTAAGTAATTTGCTCGGATGCAGGGCCTTGGGCCTTTCAAAATTGTATTCCGATAGAATTTTTATTGGACATCTACACGGATTGTCCAGTATTAAATATGCGGGTGGTGAATGGTTGGCAGAAAATGATTTGGGGCAAATTAAGGATGATATATTCTCCATAACCCCTACTGAGAGTGGAGGTCTTTGGTTGGGTACATCCCTTAGCCCTATTCTTAAAGTTGAATTTCAGGACTCGGAAAATTCGAATTCCGATCTTGAGATTGTAAATCTCTTTGTAGAGCGATACACTGAAGGAATACCGGAGGGCTCTACCAATGTTTGGAGGATTGACGAAGAATTGTTTGTGACCACCGATGGAGAAGGTGGACCCTTGTATAAGCTGGATCCTAGCTCTAAAAAATTTCTTCCTGAAAAGGAATTTGGAAATAAATTTGGTCTGGATTCCATTTATATATATCCTCTGGCCTACCAAAATAATGGGCAATATATTTTATTGGAATCCAAACCGGTACAGGGAAGGGTCTTTAGATTTACGGCTTCCAAAAATGGTAATGGGGCCTATGATGTCCAAAGATTTTATGATGAGGCCATAAGAAGTACTACTGAAACCCATCTTTTTTGGGAAGACGAAAATCACATTTGGTCCGGGGGAGAAAGTATGTACAAGTATGATTTTAATTCCAAATATAAATTTAAAGACCATTTTCATACATACGTTCGCAAAGTTACGGTTGGAAATGATTCCATAATTTATGGTGGGGATCCATCAATTCAGCCTAATACAGTTCTTAACTATTCCAATTTTGGGATAAGGTTCGAATTCGCGTCCCTAACAAGTCAGCCTGAGGCCAACACTTATCAGTATAATCTATTGGGTTTTGACGGGCAATGGTCCGAATGGTCACATGAAAAGCGAAAGGATTACACCAACCTCCCGGAAGGGGATTATAGCTTCTTGGTCAGATCACGGAATATTTACGGAGATATAGGCCAAGTAGGTGCCTTCAATTTTATTGTACTCCCTCCTTGGTACAGGACTTGGTGGGCCTATTTACTTTATTTGATTCTTTTTGTAGGCTTTCTATGGATCATCTTGCAATTGCGCTCCCGCCAATTAAAGGTTCGGAACGAGGCCTTGGAGAAACTGATAGAAGTAAGGACAGCTGAAGTTCAACATCAGGCCAACCAGCTAAAAATACAGGCGGAGAAATTACTGGATTTGGACAGGGCTAAATCGCGTTTCTTTGCGAATATTTCACATGAATTCCGGACTCCACTTACCCTTATAAAAGGTCCTATAGAGCAGTTGGAGCAGAATTTTGAACAAAAATTAAGTTTAGAAACGGTTAGAATGATCCGTAGGAATGCCAATCGTCTGTTGAACATGGTAAACCAACTCTTGGACCTGTCTAAAATTGACGAAGGGAGTTTAAAACTGTCACCTACCGAAGGGGACGTATTCAAATGTCTTAGGGCGGCCGTCTCGTCCTTTAATTCACATGCAGCCCAACGCAGTATCGACTATAGGGTAAGAATACCAACTAATATGCTTTGGGCCTCCTTTGATCGTGATAAACTGGAAAATATAGTATACAACCTATTGGGAAATGCCTTTAAATTCTCCGAGAATGGTTCAGAAATTTCCTTTGTTGCGGATTATTTTGGAAATCATCTACAAATACAGGTATCCGATACCGGGTTGGGAATTCCACCAGAAAGGTTGCCATTTATTTTTGATCGATTTTATCAGGTCGATAATAGCGCCACCAAGGAGAAGGAAGGCTCTGGCATTGGACTTTCCCTTTCCAAAGATCTTATTGACCTAATGGAGGGTGCCATATCCGTTTCAAGTGAAGAAAAAAAAGGTACTTTCTTTACGGTTCTGATACCATTACAGGAAATAAAAACAAGGTCGAATAAAGTTGATTTGACCGAGGCTCCTAAGGCGATTTATCAAAATATTCCCAATATATATGATCTAACCCCTAGTGATCACAGGAATCTACCAAAAATACTGCTTATAGAAGATAATAGCGATATGAGACAATTTATAAAAGGGCAGCTTATTGGGACTTATAAGGTAATTGAAGCAGTTAATGGTGAGGCGGGTTTGCAATATGCACTAAAGGATCCGCCAGATTTGATTGTTACCGATCTGATGATGCCGAGGATGGATGGAATTGAACTATGCAGGAAATTAAAGACAGATTTGCATACCAGTCATATACCTGTGATAATGCTAACGGCGAAGGCTGGAAGGGAAAACAAAATTGAAGGTTTGGAAACTGGAGCCGATGATTACCTTACTAAACCCTTTGATGGGAAGGAACTTTTGGTAAGGGTTAAGAATCTAATAGAGCAGCGAAAATACCTTAGAGAGCTTTTTAGCAATAAGGATACAGGGATAGATCCCAAAAAAGTAACAGTCACTTCAGTAGATCAAAAATTCTTGGAAGAGGTCCTGGTCTTGTTGGAGAATAAATTTTCGGAACCAGATTTTGGCGTTCCGGAAATGCAGGTTGCACTGGCCATGAGCAAGACCCAATTACACAGAAAAATTAAGGCACTTACCAATGAATCGCCAGGGGAGTTACTGCGTAACTTCAGGTTGAAAAGGGCAGCCCAATTATTACGTCAAAAAGTGGATAGTGTTAGTCAGATAGATCGG
>JBFHGV010000557.1:0-3112 GCA_041582955.1 Arenibacter sp. | reverse complement strand
GGCATCTTTGTGGGCCATGAACTTTTTATTAATAAAATGTCGGTAATAACCCAATTGGGCTATTATGTGTATTATCCCTTTGATTTTGAAGGAAAGGTGTACAATAGAATTGGATTGAAACGTTATTTTTCCGATAAGATCTACGGAGCCGTAACCTTAAAATCGCACGGGGCCAAGGCCGAAGCGGTAGAGGTTGGAGTGGGAGTGCGACTGTAAGTGGAGCCATGGAATTGGGATAGTATTCCCAGAGTTGGGAATAGCACTGTGGAATAGTTGGTCTAACCTTTATTGGTTATTATAAAAATGTTTATTTAGCGACAATTATAGGTAATAAGGATAATGAACTTCGCGATAGGTATGAGGGTGATAAAATCAAGTATTGGCAATACATTTAGGAGAACTATAAAATATATTCCCCTTATAGCTCTGTCCTTTATGTTTCTGAACTGTAATAGTGAAAATGCGCCTGATTGCTTTCAAAACGCCGGTCCTGTAACTAAGGAAATAGTAGTACTGCCCAATTTTAACAAGATTACGGTCTACGAAAATGTGCAGCTTGTGGTAAAACAAGGCGATGCAAATGTTGTAGAGCTGGAGACCGGGGCCTATTTACGTAATGAGGTAGAGCTTTCCGTGGAGGAAGGCAGACTCTTGTTACGCGATACCAATTACTGTAACTTTACACGTGAGTACGGGTTGACCAAAGTGTATGTTACAGCTCCCAATATTACAGAAATAAGGAGTAGTACTGGTTTGGATATTGTAAGTGATGGAGTCTTGGCATTTCCCAGTCTGTCACTTATTTCGGAGAGTTACAACGATCCCGATGCCGGGTATACCAGCGGAGCGTTTAAGTTGGAATTGGATACCCATAGCTTGTCTATTGTCTCCAACGGCATATCCTATTACAACCTAAAGGGCAGCACCGATAATTTTAATATCGTCTTTGCCTCAGGAGATTCCAGATTGGAGGCAGAAGCCTTGATTGCAGATAATATTAGTCTAAATCATCGCGGTTCCAATGACATATTGGTAAATCCGCAAGAATCCCTAAAGGGAGTGTTACGTGGTACCGGCGATGTGGTGAGTTTTTCCCGGCCATCGGTGGTTGAAGTGGAACAACTATATAAGGGGAAACTTATTTTTAAGGACTAGTTCCATTGGGCGGTATATGGTAATGGCTAAAAAGCTTGGACGCGGAAGTTAAAAGATTTTGTTTAGATTGCGCCATAGCACCAAAACACTATTGCCATAAGGAGTAAGTTGTTGTCTGGTGTATCAATAAATCCGTTTTTATTTGAGTAAATCCCCATGAATCCAATTCTTACATATCTTAAGGGTCTATTTGCCTCCCGACGTATTCTAGGTGGGGATAGGAGTGTAATGGGAAAGGTCAGGGCCGATCACAAACTACAACAACTTATTAATGATGGCCGTATCCCAGGTTTGGCCATTACCGTATTAAAGAACGGCCATGTCCATTTTCAAAAAGGTTATGGCTATGCGGATTTGGAACAAGGTACAGCTATAGATCCCCAGAAGAGCCTATTTAGGGTGGCCAGTGTGTCCAAGCCAATTTCCGCGGCTGCCTTGGCAACTATGGTGGAGGCCCATGGGTTGGATCTGGACGCCTCCATATATGAATATGTACCCTATTTTCCTAAGAAACAATTTGACATCAGTATTCGCCAATTGGCGGGGCATACTGCTGGAATAAGGGGTTATAGAGGTTGTGAGTACGGATTAAATAGGCCTTTGACCATAAAGGAGGGACTAAGGCTATTTAAGGACGACCCCCTTCTTTTTGAGCCGGGAAAGGGATTTCTCTATAATAGTTATGGCTGGGTACTGATTTCCCTTGCCATGCAAGAGGTGAGCGGTATTCCCTTTGAAGATTACGTTAGGGAAAAGGTATTGAAACCTTATGGGATGAAGGATACCTATACAGAAGCGGAGGCTAGGGATAACGCCCATTGTGCAACTTTTTACTCGAGGAACAAAGAAGGCTTTAGAAGGGCTATCCCCGTAAATAACGATTACAAATTGGCCGGCGGTGGATTTTTGTCCACTTCTGCTGATATCGCTCGTTTTGGACAGGCTTATTTGGATAGGACGGTAAGGGGAAGTAGGGTAAGGTCCCAATTTCTTACCCCCCAAACTGTAAACGGCAAGTCTACCCATTATGGACTAGGCTGGGAGGTAAGCATGGATGCCAAGGGCAGGTCTTTTTTTGGACATGTTGGTAATGGGGTTGGTGGGTATACCGTGTTCTATGTATACCCGGAACAGGATATGGTTTTTTCCATTATGATCAATTGTACCAATCCTGGGGTTTATGAGGATATGTTATTAGTAGTGGACGAACTTTTAAGATGACTATTGCCGGTTAACTAAAAATGAACGCAAAGACAAAAGTGGTTGAAAATGGTGATAGTGATTTTTTTGCCTATCGGAATGGTAGTTAATCGTTTTTTTATGACCGTTAACGCAAGAAAAAAATAGTTAAATTGGACTAACGTTAAAGGTTGAAGAATTATGTAATGTTTCCTATGGAAACGCTAGTTACAGCTAATATGACAATAGATAGGTTAAGGGATGTGCTATTTACCATACTGGTCCTGGTGGGAGCCTCTGTATGTAAGGCTAATATAGGGGGAGAAGAAATAAGTAAAGTAAAGCTGGATGCCGGTAAGCAGCAGCATATATCAGGTATTTCCCCAGCTAACAATGGGAAAGGGCAGTCTGTAGAATTTACTGTAAAAGAGATACGGTACTACGCCCCAGAGGCAGGATCCGTGAATGTAGTATGGAAATCAGTAAACCATACCCTTAAAGAAGCCATGACATGGAATGACCACACTGGACGGGTTAAAAGTTTTTTGCAAAATCCTATGGTCAAGGAGCGGGATACTTTTAGGGTACGGCTAAGGATTCCCATGGGGAGTAGTTTTGAGTATTTGTTTTGGATTTCCAAGAATGCCCAAGGTCATTACCAAGATCATTGGGACAGCCACTCCGGAGATAGAATTGTGGTTTCTGACACCTTGCCCATTTTAAAAGAAGCCCAATATGTTAAAAGAATAGATAATAAGACATCCCGAATTGTGGGACG
>JBFHGV010000556.1:0-3112 GCA_041582955.1 Arenibacter sp. | reverse complement strand
GCCTGTGCCATCCCGGCCATTATGGCCACTAGGACCATAGAAAACTGGAAAGAGCGGCTCATTACCATATTGGTTACCCCCTTCACCACCTGCTCGGCCAGGTTGCCCGTGTATTTGATCATTATTGCCCTGGTTATCCCAGAGGGAAGGATTTTTGGTCTAAGCTACCAAGCCCTTACCCTAATGCTTTTATACCTCCTGGGCTTTGGTGCGGCCATATTATCGGCCATGGTCCTTAACAAGATCATGAAGATCAAGAGCAAGACCTTTTTTGTGATGGAAATGCCCAACTATAAACTGCCCCTGATTAAAAATGTAGTCTATACCGTTTGGGAAAAAACAAAAAGTTTTGTGCTGGGGGCCGGGAAAATAATTTTGGCCATTTCCATAATCCTTTGGTTTTTGGGATCCAACGGATTTTCCGATGATTTTACCAATGCCGAAACCATTGTTAAAAACCGAATTGAAAACCAAGGGTTTACAGATTTTCACAAATCCAACATAGACAACAGCCTACAATCCTATAGTATCGCCCTACAGGATAGTATTGACAAGAAAGCGTACACCATAGGGCAGGCATCCCTAATAGATTCTCTTAGAGTAAAGGAAACAGCCTTGCATAAAAAGGCAGAGAACGAGGAAATTGCCAGTTATAAATTGGAAAACTCCTATATGGGCTATATGGGCAAGGCCATAGAACCAATTGTACGCCCCCTGGGATACGATTGGAAAATTGGTATAGCCGTTCTTACTTCCTTTGCCGCAAGGGAGGTCTTTGTGGGCACCTTGGCCACCATTTATAGCGTTGGAAGCGATGAGGAAGAGACCATTAAAAATAGAATGGCCGCGGAAATTGACCCCAAAACCAAAAAACCCTTGTTCAATATGGCATCCGGTATTTCCCTTTTGTTGTTCTATGCCTTTGCCATGCAATGTATGAGTACCCTGGCCATAGTAAAACGCGAGACCAATACATGGAAATGGCCAGCGGCACAACTAGTATTTATGAGTCTTTTTGCGTATATTGTTGCATTGATAGCCTATCAATTTTTAAAATAACCAACATACCTAAAACAAGATTTTAAAAAAATAAGGTATAAACATGGATATTCTACAACACCTCTTGGTCTATATCACCGTAGCCGTGGCCGTGGGCTATTTGGTTAACAAATTTTTGATTCCCAAATCCCTCTTTTCCGGTAAAAAGCGTAGTAACAAAGCCTGTGGCGATGGCGATTGTGGCTGCCACTAAGCGCTACCGGTCAAATTTAGCAGTCCATGACCGCCAGGTAGTGTCTTTACAACATCGTTGCACCTCAATATTTACACCAAAAACCAGAGTAGGTTTCCTCCCTCTTATTTGGGCGTTCCCTCCTTCGTCGGGCGGGCCCTTCACTATATCCCTTGCGTTGCTGCGGGGATGCCGCTGCGGTCCCTAACGCAGAGCAAAAAACCAACCCATCAATTCTTTAATTGTATAGCAGTCCAATGAGCACATACAGCTGGGACACCATTGTAATCATCAGTGCATACCTACTATAAGGGTCCAGACAAATAATCTAAACATAATTCTGAACAAAGGAATACAGTAACATTCCCCAGCCTGCCACCAATAATAAGCCTCCAATAGGGGTAATAGGCCCCAAGAACTTCCACTTTTTTCCTTGGGCAGCACTAAGTACCAAGCCATAGATACTAAAGGAAAATAGGAAAACCCCTAAAATTAGGCAATAGACCATATTGCGCTCCAAAGAAGTTTCCATATTAAGATTAAATCCCAATACCAGAAGCAGTACCGCATGGTACATCTGATACTTGACCCCCGTTTCAAAACTTTTCAGCTGTTCCCCATCCAACCTTTTTTTTAGGGCATGGGCCCCGAACGCTCCAAAAATCACTGCCAAAAGCCCGTATAGAGAACCCGCTAAATGTGCTATAAGTACCATAAAAATTCTTTTAAATAAAACGTTCGCCGCATCTCCTAATTAAACTCCATTTTCAAATCCATGTCCCGATCCATACTAAAGGCACAATCCTTATAACTAGGCGGGCCAAAGGTCTTTAACCTGGCATTTGAAAAGGCAATGGATTCCTTTGGGATGCCCAACCAGTTGGTGTCCAACTTATCATTGGCATTCTCATCGTGAAATATGGCTACGGCATACTCCCCATTGGGTAGATCCGTGATGGTAAATTGGGTAGACTCCTTATGGGCCGCAACCCGCTCTGCCTTAAATACGTCATCAAACTTTAAAAAGCCCTCTGCCTGGTTATAGATGGCGATATTGATGGTACCATCGGAAGATTTCACCCCTTGTATTTCAATGGAAAGACTATTCTGGGATATCCCCCATAAGGGGATCAGCCACATTAAACACCAAGTGTACTTAATCATTAAGCAGATGAATTAAAGTTTATTACTATTTTTTTGGAGGATGTATTTTATCTGATAGGAATTGATACATGGATGCCGTTTCCGTGCTATCGGAAAAGTTTAAGAACAACTTCAAGGAATCTTGATATACTAACCTTATTTTGGACTGGGAAAGCTTGTCCACGTAGACATATACCTTGTTTTGGCCAATACTGTCCTCTTTAAAGACGCCTTTCTCCCTTTCCTTTACAGAAAATCCGTTGATGCGCAGCATTCCGGGAATTTTTTCCACCATTTCAATACTGTCCATTTCGGCATAGGGTATACTGCGATAGTAGATCCCCGATAAAATCTGGAGCTCGTTCTGTTCTACCTTTACCCAATTTTTATAATGGGCGGTAAAAGCCAAGGAAACAAGTATGAGCGTCAATACAATTAGCAAGTTCAACAACCAATGTCTTTTTTTTGTGCCGGTCATAGGGTTATTCTTTTTGTTGCTTCTTATCCTGGACCAATTTACGTTAAAACGAGCAAAAAAGATGTTTGTTTACAGGATAGCTTACACAAACATAGACCATTCCTATCAACTAAGTCCTACATCCAGCGTCATCATAATTATAAAACCTCCTATAAAGCCCATGGTGGCAATGTCCGTATACTTATCCTGTTGTGTTTCGGGAATTACCTCCTCTACCACCACAAAGATCATGGCTCCCGCTGCAAAAGACAGGGCATAGG
>JBFHGV010000555.1:0-3122 GCA_041582955.1 Arenibacter sp. | reverse complement strand
ACCCCCAAACGCCAAGTTCAAGCAAAACTGCTTACGGGCTAAACTCTTATTTTGGGCGTGTCAACTATAACTACATGAACAAATATTTGTTGACCCTTACAGGTAGGGCTGACGGATCGTCTAAATTTGGACCGGAAAATCAGTTTGCCTTTTTCCCATCTGCCGCATTGGCCTGGAGGGCTTCTGAAGAAGATTTCCTTTCACAGAACGAGACTATTTCCAATCTTAAAATTAGAGCTAGTTACGGTGCAACAGGAAACTCTGAATTACCAGCTTACCAAGCATTGGCAGGCTTGTCCAACGGTTCTGTTATTTTTGATGGCGCCCGCTCTGCCTATACTGTCCCAGGCCGTATGGCCAACCCTGATTTAAAATGGGAAAAAACAGAGCAGGTAGATGCCGGACTTGAATTGGGTCTCTTTAATAATCGTATAAGTCTAGAGCTTGATGTATACCGCAAGTTGACTTCCGATATGCTCCTTAATGCTCCGGTTCCCTCTTCAAGCGGTTTTACCAACGTGTTTAGAAACGTTGGTAGTATGGAAAACAAGGGTATAGAAATTAATTTGCATACTGTAAATTTTGACAATGAAATTTTTGGCTGGAACAGTAACTTCAATATTTCCATTAATAAAAACGAAGTAACTGCTCTTTCAGGAGGATCCGATATTTTCTTAGGGTCTACCTTGATCCGTGTTGGAGAACCTGTAGGTACCTTCTTTGGATATATTGACGAGGGAACATGGAACACGGATGAAGCCGCTGAGGCAGCCATCTATGATAGATTGCCAGGTGATATTAAATACCGCGACCTAAACAATGATGGGGCCATCAATAGTGATGACCGTGCCATCATCGGGAAAGGTATTGCAGACGGTTTTGGAACTTTTTCAAACACCTTCAGATATGGCAATTTTGAATTACTGGTAGACCTACAGTTTCAATATGGCAATAGTGTAATGTACCGTGATGAACACTCAGCTGAAGACCGTCAAACCATTGCCAATAGCTTTGCCACCGTCTTAAATGCGTGGACTCCGGATAATCAAGATACGGATATTGCCCAAATAAGACCAATTGCTGCTGGATATGACACCAATAACGATTCTGGAAAATTAAAGGATGCTTCATTTTTAAGAGGAAGAAATTTAATGCTTTCCTATGTCTTTAAACCTGAATTGGTAGAGCGTTTACACTTGAATCGTCTTAGGGTATATACCTCGGTACAGAACTTTTTTGTATCTACCAAATATCCAGGGTACGACCCTGAAAGTTCAAATGGTGGCGGTGCCTTCGATCAAGGATTTTCGCTTTACGATTATCCGAGACCTCGCACCTTTATGATAGGATTAAATGTTGGACTATAACCATATAAAAGATAAAAAAATGAAAATCTATAGAAAATTTATAAGAGCTATAGCCGTCGTAACCGCAATATCAAGTATAACGGCATGTAGTAATTTTTTGGATGAAGAAGATGAGTCCAACTTTACAACGGACACCTACTTTACAACGGCTGCGCATGCCGAGAGTGCCGTTAACGGAATATATGAACCATTGATTTCAATTACCAATAGTGGTTTTGGTGGTGGGACGTGGATGATGCTCGAATTTGCAACGGGCTTGGCCAATACCTCCTTAGGGCAAGCCACCAATATTTACTTGGTAAAAGATTTGATCAATAATTCGGACAACGGCTATGGAAGCAATTACTGGACCGAATATTACAATGGAATCTCCAGGGCCAACTTGGCGATTGAAAAAATCCCTGAAATAAATATGGACGAAGCGCTAAAGCAAAATTATTTGGCCGAAGCCAAGTTCTTTAGGGCCTACTACTATTTTGGTTTGGTACGTATGTTCGGAAACATTCCTATCATCACCAACTCGGTAGACTTGGGCTCAGAGCAGCTATACCCTGAACAATCTTCGCCCGAAGCGGTGTACGACTTAATTGTTAGCGACCTTACAGAAGCGGAAAGCGCTGACATAGCTTGGAGAGTTAGTTCTGGCAGGGTATCTATGGGCGCAATTAAAACCTTATTGGCCGATGTATATTTGACCATGGCAGGCTACCCGCTCCAAAAAACGGAGAATTATGCGCTTGCTGCCGCCAAAGCTAAAGAAGTCATAGACTCAGAGGAGTTTGTGCTTTTTGATACCTATGACGAATTGCATGACCCGGCCACCAAGAACACTGGGGAATACATCTTTATGACCCAATTTGCAGCAGGAATTCAATCGGGCAACTGGCAACCGGGAATTTTACCATATAACTTGGGAATTTCGGCCTATTCGGCTCAGACGGGAGGTATCTTTTCAACAAACGCCTTTGTGGACTCCTACGAGACGGGCGACAAAAGAGCAGAAGAAAAGCAGTTCTATTTTACAAACTATACCTTGGAAGCCGATCGTAACAGCAGCGTTAACCTGGGAGCTCCATATATCTTTAAACATTTTGATATTGAAGCAAATGAAGGGAGTGCCCAATCGGACTTGAATTGGTGCCTCTACCGCTATGCCGATGTATTACTGATGTATGCCGAAGCAGCAAACGAAGCTGAAGGCGGACCTACAACTGAGGCATATGATGCCGTGAACGAAATTAGGCAACGTGCCGAATTGATAGAATTGAGCGGCCTTTCACAGGACGACTTTAGAGATGCAGTACGTATAGAGCGCATACACGAGTTGAGTTTTGAAAACAAGACTTGGTATGACATGGCCAGGTGGAGAAAAGCGTATAACCCAGAAACCAATGCATTGGAAGATTTTGTGGGACACAACTTTTCTTACTTGCCAAATAAGGCGCTAACGGCAAGGGAACTCTTGTTTCCCATACCAACATCTGAAATGCAGAACAATCCTAATCTAGTACAAAATACTGGTTACTAAACAAGGGACTTGACATAAGAGCTTTCACTACCCTAAAACTTGATCTTGGGATTAAGCCCAAGCCAATGGCCGGGTAGGAACTTTAAAAAAAGGACAGGTATACAGACCAATCCAGCGGTAGCGGTCTGTATCCTGTCCTTTTTCTTTTAGGGCAAGAACAGATAAAAGAGCAGGCCTTTCTGCAAAATTTTAGGGATACCTTAAAGAAAAACATTGTAGCAAACCTT
>JBFHGV010000554.1:0-3123 GCA_041582955.1 Arenibacter sp. | reverse complement strand
ATGGCCAAAAAATGTGGATATCCAACGCAGGATTCTGCAAATTATTTATTGTTTTTGCGCGTATAGAAAATGATAAGAATATTACCGGTTTTATTGTTGAAAACGACCCGGATAATGGGATAACCCTAGGGGAAGAAGAGCACAAACTGGGAATCCGTGCCTCCTCAACAAGACAGGTGTTTTTTAATGATACTATTGTTCCTGTGGAGAATATGTTGTCTGAGCGGGGCAATGGTTTTAAGATTGCCATGAACGCATTAAATATTGGACGAATCAAATTGGCTGCGGCCTGCTTGGATTCACAAAGGCGAATAACGACCAATTCTATCAACTATGCCAATGAACGCAAGCAATTTAAAACGGCCATTGCCAATTTTGGTGCCATTAAGTACAAATTGGCAGAAATGGCCACCAGTTTGTATGCCGGAGAGTCTGCGTCCTATAGGGCTGCAAAAAATATAGAGGATCGTATTGCTATCAGGATGGAGGCCGGTAACAGCCATCAGGAAGCCGAATTAAAGGGAGTAGAGGAATATGCCATTGAATGCTCTATTTTAAAAGTTGCGGTTTCCGAGGACGTACAGAACTGCTCCGATGAAGGGATACAAATTTTTGGCGGAATGGGGTTCTCTGAAGAAACCCCTATGGAGGCCGCTTGGAGAGACGCCCGAATAGCGCGTATTTATGAGGGGACCAATGAAATAAATAGAATGTTATCTGTAGGATTGTTGGTAAAGAAGGCCATGAAGGGTCATGTAGATCTATTGGGACCTGCCACCGCTGTAGCCGATGAACTTATGGGAATTCCCTCCTTTGAAACACCAGATTATTCCGAGTTGTTCGCAGAGGAAAAAGAGATGATCGCAAAACTGAAAAAGGTTTTCTTAATGGTAGCAGGTGCAGCGGTCAAGAAATATGGACCGGCATTGGACAAACATCAAATGTTGTTATTGGCCGCCTCAAATATTTTAATAGAAGTTTATTTGGCCGAATCGGCTCTTCTTAGAACAGAGAAAAATGTAAAGCGTTTTGGAGAAGAGTCGCAGAAAGAACAGATAGCCATGTCTCAATTGTATTTGTACAATGCTGTGGATGTCGTTATTAAAAACGGTAAGGAAGCCATAGTGTCTTTTGCCGAGGGCGATGAACAGCGTATGATGCTCATGGGGTTAACACGATTTACCAAGTATGTTAATCAGCCCAATGTTGTGGCACTAAGGAATACCATTGCCGATAAACTTACGGCTGAAGGTAAATATTGTTTTTAGAAAAATAGTACACTAACTCAGAAGTAGGCCCTTTATTGGGGTCTATACGTAAGACCGTACCCCCTTAGGGTATGGTCTTTTGTTTTGGTAATGAGGCAATAGGCTTTGGTTGGAAATGCCATGATCACAAAGCAATTTTTAAGAATTTTACCTGCTCCAAAAAAACATTTTCTTCCGTTAAGGTTTCGCTAAATATATTTCAGCAACTCTTGTACAAGGCCTATTTTTGCATGGGAAATATGTAAAATTTTTATAATGGATAAGAACTGGGGGAAATTAATACATGAATATCTTGTAAAAACGGGAATGAACGATAGTTTGGCAGCCTATCTGAATTTGTTCTTGCTGCTATTGGCAGTATTGATCCTCGTGGGCTTATTGGATTTCCTTATTTGGAAAGTATTAAGACTCTTGTCTGTTAGGGTGGCCAGAAAATCCAAAACCAATTTTGACAATTTTTTGGTGGCCAATAAGGTTCCGCGATTTATAGCCCATATCATACCACTTGTAGTCTTCGTGGAATTTATTCCCGTGATTTTTGTCGATTTTCCCTATGCCAGGGAAATTGCGGTAAAGTTGCTTAAAATAAGCGGAATAATACTCACTCTAATCATTGTAAAGAATATATTTAAGAGTGTTAACCATTACCTTAAAACCGTGCCCCGTTTTAGGGATAAGCCTATGGATAGTTATTTACAGGTTTTTATGATAGTGGCATGGGCAATAGGTTTTTTAACCGTTTTTGCCGTGCTTACCAATACAACGGTATGGAATTTTTTAACGGCACTGGGGGCTGCTTCGGCGGTTATTTTGTTGATTTTTAAGGATTCAATTTTAGGATTGGTGGCCAGTATTCAGGTTAGTATCAATGACATGGTACGTATTGGGGACTGGGTAACTTTTGATAAATTTGGAGCAGACGGTAATATTGTTGAAATAACACTCGCTACTGTAAAGGTTCAAAATTTTGATAAGACCATTACGACCATACCTACCTACGCCTTGATATCCGATTCGTTCAAGAATTGGAGGGGCATGGAAGCCTCTGGAGGTAGGCGCATTAAACGATCTATTATCATTACCCAGAAAAGTGTTCGCTTTTTAACGGATGAAGATATTGCTTCCTTGAAGAAGGTGCAGATTATAGCGCCCTATCTGGAATCGCAGGGGCAAAAGATAGATACCTATAATCAGCAAAATAAAATTAATAAGGAACTGCCCTTAAATGGCAGGAACCTAACAAATATTGGGGTCTTTCGGAAATATGCAGAGACCTATTTGAACAATCACTCGGCCATTAATAAAAAAATGACCTTGATGGTTAGGCAATTAAGCCCCACGCCTCAGGGGATTCCTCTAGAGATATATGCGTTTAGTGCAGATAAGCGCTGGGTAAATTACGAGTATATCACAGCTGATATTTTTGATCACCTTATGGCCGCGATTGGTTATTTTGATTTGGAGATTTTTGAACTGCCAAATAACCTGTCCACTGTTTCCAGTAACGAAGCTAAAGTTTAGCAACAACGGCAGGCTTGGACCAATAGCGTTGTTTACCATTCCCTGATTAAAACTATTTTTGTGCCACTTTGGTATCGTATTTCCATTTCAGCAATTCAGTGGCTTTAGGACCAAATTTTTGCCGTATTAATTTTTGAAGTTCCCCATCGTCAAGTTTTCCAATTTTTTGGGGATTTGTTTCAATCAAAAAATCCCTGAATGTATTTACGAAATCATCGCCAAAATTGGCATATAGGGCTTTGGCCTTTTCATAAAACTGGGTTTGGTACCAACCATAATTTCGACCTTGCTTCATTATTTCAAAATAATGTTCTTCAAATTGCATTAGAGTTGT
>JBFHGV010000553.1:0-3126 GCA_041582955.1 Arenibacter sp. | reverse complement strand
TGTTGATCGGTAACCGAATTGGGTTTGGTTTTCCCGGGCCATTTGACCAACATAGGCTCCCTAATCCCTCCTTCATGGGCAGAGCCCTTACCACTGCTCAGCGGTTTATTGTGGGTATGCTTTTCCCCTCCCCTGGCCACTGCACTTAGCCCTCCATTATCGGACATAAAAAGTATAATAGTATTGTCCGAAATCTTTTTATCATCCAGATAATCCATAACATCACCAAGGCTCTTATCCATACCTTCTACCAAGGAGGCATACTTGGCCTCTGTGGAATCCAGGCCTTTGTCATAGTATTTCTGTACAAATCTCTTATCGGCCATAATAGGGGTATGTACGGCATAGTGTGCCATATACAAAAAGAAAGGCTTCTTTTTTTCCAAGGCCGAATCCATTGCCAATTTAGCTTCTTGGGTAATTGCTTCGGTCAAAAATATATCCTTACCATGGTATGCTTCCAGTCCGGGTACCGCCCAGACTTTCCTCCCCTCCAAGCTATTGCCAAAATTTTCACTTCCCAGGTAACTCCCAGGAGCTCCAGCAGCATGACCGGCAATGTTCACTTCAAAACCTAGGTTTAAAGGGTCTGCCCCAGGGGTGCCTATAGCACCAAAATGGGCCTTCCCAGCATGAATAGTATAATAGCCCGCCTCTTTCAACAGCTGGGGCAAGGGGGTGGCATGGACTGCCTTGTCTATACCGGCAACCGGACTCAATCCGTTTACGTTCCACTCTGGAAACGAAAGGGTATTGTGATTGGTTTCCATAGGTTGTAGCTTATCCTTGTACAGGGTCCAATTGGTTACCCTATGGCGCGCTGCATTCATTCCCGTCATGAGACTTACCCGTGTGGGCGAACAAACGGCGGTGGCGTATGCCTGGGTAAATTTCATCCCCTCCTTTGCCAAACGCTCCATATTTGGGGTTTGATAAAGGTCGTTATAGGCAGTTCTTTGTGTCCAAAAGGGAACCGAGGTATCTTGCCATCCCATATCATCTACAAAAAATAATACAATGTTTGGCGGAGTGGCCTGCCCCCCATCCTTGGGCACTACCTTTTCTTTACAGCCAGAAATTAACAAGGCCAGAAATGCAAACCATAACATAGTATTTTTCATAGTTGTTCCTTTATTCACGGGTTAGCTTAATTACTCTCTATTACTGCTCCATCCTCACGATAGAGGTCTACCTCTCCATCTAACAAAAGAGCGAGTACGGTCATGTTTTCATCCAAGACATGGTCCGGTACTTTTATATAATTTATTCCAGGGTAGTGGCTCCAGAACACTTTGCCAATGACCTGATGCGATAATTTGGTCCCCTCACCAACAACCCAAATGCGATTGATCCTATTTTTTAATCCACGTACGACCACCTCCCCATTGGGATTGCCCTTTACAAAAAGATAGAGGATCTTCTTGTCTTTGGACAGGGTAGTAGGACCGTAAAAATGCTCTTTAGGTATCCCGGAGCGGGTACCGTAGATGGCTTCTTTATGTTTATTGGTCCAACGTCCCAGCCCTTCCAGTACTGCCACCTGTTCCTCAGGAATACTGCCATCGCCCTTTGGACCTATATCCAGTAAAAGGTTGCCCCCATTTCCTATTACATCGGCAAAAATGCCAATAACTTGATCGGTTGTTTTATAGTTGTGATCATTTTTTTGATATCCCCAAGAATCATTCATGGTAAGACACAACTCCCAATACTTATTCCCAGGTCTGGTTATGGGCATACCTTGCTCCGGAGTTGCGTAATCGCCCTGATCATTTAAGCGGGAGTTAAGAATGGTATTGGGGTTTCTATCCAAGAGCATTTTCCTAACCTTAGGAGCCTGCCACTCCTGCGAACTGTGTTCCCAATCCCCATCAAACCAATAAAGGTCTGGATTATAATTATCTGAAAGCTCCTTTAACTGGCCTTGGTAGTATTTTAGATATTTGTTCCATCTCTTGGGTTCTTCTGTAGCCTTGTACCTTACAGAATCCCTTGTAAAATGCGTATAGTCTGCATAAGACCAGTCTGGCAAAGAAAAATAGATACCTACTTTTAATTTTCGTTGGCGTAGAGCCGATACAAATGGGCTAAGCACATCTTGCTTGGCAGCCGCCGCCTCTACTGCATTAAAATCTCCATACTTGGTATCCCACAGAGCAAATCCGTCATGATGCTTAGAAGTAATCACTGAATATTTGGCCCCGCTGCGCGCTATTAAATCTGCCCAAGCCTGTGGATCATATTTTTTAGCGGTAAAACCCTTGGTCTGCTCAAGATAATTCTCATGTGAGATATAACCATTGTAAAAGGACCAGGATTCATCTATGCCATTAACGGCATACAGTCCCCAATGAATAAACACCCCCAATTTGGCATCTTTAAACCATTGCATTTTCTGCTCATTATGAAAAATGCTATCCGTTGGCCGATCTTGGGCAATACTTACCAAAATAGACATTAGAAAAATTGAGGTAATCAGTTTCTTCATGTATTCTTATAAATTACTAGTACTATTTATTTCAACTCCCAATTATCCGTCCTAAAAGCGGATGCCGGCAAACCTTCTACATTGTATAGATTTGGCAGTGCACCATTGGTAAATGCAAAGCGTACCGCTACTGGTTTTTTAACCTTAGAGGAGGATACCACAACCGTACTGCCGTTAATTTTGGCCTTTGCAGGGTAAAATACCTGATCCTCGCCTGCAATATAAAATTCGCGCAATACTTTGCCATTTTGTTTTAATCCGCTTTGGGCATGGTCAAAGCTTAGGATTATTTTTTTGTTCTTTATTTCCATAGACTCGTAGACCGGCCCAGAAAATGGCAAATCCCCTTTCCCATAGGTTTTGGCCAAGGCCCACAATGCCAATCGATGTCCTACATCTTGCTTGTTTTTAGGATGTATATTTTCCAGATTACCAATATCATTGGTGACCACCATACCGGTATTCCCTACATTTTTCATGGTATATAACTGCGCCTCCCTTACATGGGCTGCGTCCGTTCCCTTAGGGTCGTCATATTTATACGGGGCTATCTGTACAAAATAAAAGGGCAGGTCCTTACCCCATTCTTCCCTCCAGGATTTGATCATTAAGGGAAATGAGCTAAAGTAAGAGGCTGG
>JBFHGV010000552.1:0-3135 GCA_041582955.1 Arenibacter sp. | reverse complement strand
TAAATGAATTTTGGAAGGGAACCAACCCGCTGCAGCCCCAATGGCCTATAGTTACTATAGAAATGGTATTAGCCTACGCACAGAAAGATACCGCTTAACCAAATACTATAGATCCGAAACGCCCAAGATAGAACTATACGACCTATTAACAGATCCCAACGAGACGGTAAACATAGCCGCTGATAGACCAAACCTAGTAGCAGAGCTTATGCCGAAACTTGAAAAGGGCAATAAAGGCCTTTATACCTCAAAATAAAAAACAGGTCAGCGGATTTCGGCTTTCAAAAGCTGCTGAATCCCTTTATCGGAACGACTCAAAAAAAGCAAAGATTCCTTAACTAAAAAAGTTTTTTGTTACTTTGTTTGCAATAATTACAAATTAATACATGGAAATCCTCGGAATTGATGTCGGTGGCTCAGGCATAAAAGGAGCTATAGTGAATATGGAAACCGGAGAAATGATTACGGAACGGTTTAGAATACCCACTCCAAAATCGCGCAAACCAAAGCCTATGGCCGAAGTAGTAGCCAAAATTGTGGAGCACTTTGACTATAAAGGGCCTATTGGTTGTGGTTTTCCTACCGTCATCAAAAAAGGAATCTGCAAAACACCGGGAAATCTACATAAAAAATGGGCCGGCGTTAATGTAAACGAGCTCTTCAGTGAAGCTACCGGCTTACCGGTTACCGTAGTTAACGATGCGGATGCGGCAGGCTATGCTTCCATGAACTATGGAGTGGGAAAAGGCAAGGATGGGCTAGTTGCCATGATTACCATAGGAACAGGTTTGGGCAGTGGCGTATTTTATAATGGTGAATTGTTACCGAATTTTGAATTGGGCCAAATACCTTACAAAAAGTACAATAAGATTGAATTATGGGCAGCGGCTTCTGCCAAGGAAAGAGAAGACCTCAGCTATAAAAAATGGGGCAAACGCTTCAATGTTTTTCTAGAATTGGTTGAATTGATCATCTCCCCAGACCTTATTATTTTAGGAGGCGGAACATCCAAAAATTGGAAGCAGTTTAAGGATTATATCAACATAGAAACCCCGGTTATCCCGGCTACATTACAAAATCATGCCGGTATTATTGGCGCGGCCGCAGCAGCCTACAATAAAAAAGCATTGGTAGAATAGCAACAAGCTGTTTAACCTCAATGTAAAGAGCACAAATATCCCTGTATATAAGCTTACGACAGGAAAGCAAAACAAAAAAGGTGATTTCCAATAGAAGAAATCACCTTTTTTGTGTACATAAGTTATAACCCTTTTAAAAGTTCACCCCCTTCTGGGCGTTCAAAGAACCCTTCTTTCAAGTGCTTTTGAAATTTGATATCACTTATTTCAATACTGGTAATGGGCTCTCCCTTTGGTTGCCCATCATCTGTAGACCAATAGGTATAAAATTTTGTGGGCAAATTAACCCCCTCAACGGTTTTACGACTGACCAGCTCCATAATTTTTTCCGGATTATTTCCGCCATTGGGAAAATACCCTGGGTAGGAAACAATATACCGAAGTGCGCTTAAAAGATGCGTCTCCTCGTCCATATACAAAATATAGTAATCATCCGGTGCATCCCCAATACCTGAATCGAAGGTAACTTTTACCACCTCTTGTGTTTTGTCCTTGTACTCTACTTTTGGCAATAGCTCCAAATTTACCCCTTCCCCGTCCAAAACCAGAGGTTGTGCAGCCAAATACAGTGGGGTCAGTGCCCAAAAGCGTAAATTATACTTAAAAGCGGTACTATCCTTGGTTTTTACCCACGCATTTTCCCCATCCCATCCAAAAGTTGCTGTACTATCTGCGGTACTATAATGTCTCGCTTTGTTGCTCCAAGTATCAATTGTTTGATAGGTGTCACGCGGAACAGAACCGTCCAACGGCTGATAATTAAACCTAAAAGACAAATATCCGTTACCAAACCATTGTTCCAATCCTCCGTGAGCTTCCATGGACTGCCATAACACCTTACCCGCCTCACTGGCATTTAAGCGTTTATTGGCCTTCTCTACACGTTTCTGAATCCACGACTCTGGTATATGATAACCCTCTTCAATAGGGGAAACCACAGCCTTATCGCCATTCTTTTGTTGCTCCTTGCAACCATTGGACAACAATAAGGTCGCTGCCATACATATCATCAAAAAACCCTTTTCCATCTTCCTGAATTTTAAATTTAAATCTCCTTTGTCGGTATTCGCACTTATACCTTTCAAACTTACTAAAAAAAAATCCCAAGATTTTACACTTGGGATTTTTAAATTAATTAAACCTTTAGCTTAGGCTATTTTATTGCGCTTACGCTCATTCTCTGTTAAATGTATCTTTCTGAGACGCAAATGTTTTGGTGTAACCTCCACATATTCGTCTTTCTGTATATATTCCAAAGCCTCTTCCAAAGAGAACTTGATAGCTGGAACAATCTTAGCCTTATCATCGGCCCCTGAAGAACGTACGTTGGACAGCTTCTTGGTTTTGGTAATATTAACGGTCATATCGTCTCCCCTAGAGTTTTCGCCAATAACCTGACCTTCATAGATATCCTCTCCCGGGTCTACAAAAAACTTACCTCTATCTTGTAACTTATCTATAGAGTAAGGAATGGATTTTCCTGTTTCCATAGACACCAAGGATCCATTTTGTCTTTGAGGAATATCACCTTTCATAGGCTGGTATTCCAAAAATCTATGTGCCATAATGGCTTCTCCCGCAGTAGCTGTCAACAATTGGTTTCTAAGACCAATAATACCACGTGAGGGAATTAAAAATTCACAGACCATACGATTTCCTTTGGCTTCCATACTAGTCATTTCCCCTTTACGGATAGATACCATTTCAACGGCCCTACCGGAAACTTCTTCGGGCAAATCGATGGTAAGTTGCTCAATTGGCTCACATTTTACACCATCAATTTCTTTAATGATTACCTGTGGCTGTCCAATCTGCAATTCATAACCTTCCCTTCTCATAGTTTCAATTAGTACCGAAAGGTGCAACACCCCACGACCAAAAACCAAAAATTTATCTGCACTATCGGTCTCATGCACCCTTAATGCCAAATTCTTCTCCAATTCCCTTTGCAAACGGTCATTGATATGTCTTGACGTTACAAACTTACCGTCTTTTC
>JBFHGV010000551.1:0-3135 GCA_041582955.1 Arenibacter sp. | reverse complement strand
GTTATCCTGCCTGGCACTAGGGGTCTTATTTTGGAGCAAAGCCCAAGAAAAGGACCGCAGAACCCAATATTTCCCAAAATCGGAATTGACGGTAGATCAACTGCCCAAAAAAGATAAACTATGGGTTTTTGTGCTGGCTGGCCAATCCAATATGGCAGGTAGGGGACTGGTAGAACCCATGGATACGGTTCCCGATTCCAGGATATTGACCCTAAATAAACGGGGCAATATTATCTTGGCCAAAGAACCATTGCATTTTTATGAACCCACAATGGCCGGTCTGGATTGTGGTCTGGCCCTTGGTAAAGCGATGCTTAAAAATATTCCGGACAGTATTTCTGTTTTGTTGATTCCCACAGCAGTAGGGGGAAGTTCCATTTCCCAATGGTTAGAGGACAAAGAGCACAGAAAAGTTAATCTCCTTAGTAATTTTAAGGAGAAGGTAGAACTGGGAAAACGATTTGGAGAAATAAAAGGGATTTTTTGGCATCAAGGGGAAAGCGATGCAAAGCCAGAAACTGCTCCCTTATATCAGCATAGGCTACATAAACTCTTTACCATATTTAGGGAGGTTGTTGGGAAGCCAACTACTCCTATTGTAATAGGGCAACTAGGGGCTTATTCTACAAATGAATGGTGGCCAAAAATTAACGAGCAAATTAAGGCCTATGTCTCCACAGACCCCAAAGCCGGACTAATTAATACCTCTGACCTAGAACATAAAGGGGATGAGGTACATTTTAATTCGCAGGCACAACGGACTATGGGCGAAAGATATGCCCGTGCGTACTTAAATATCCACCAGTAAATCACGAACATATATAGAAATGCCAGTGACTCCCTGGGGGACTTCTTAATCCTTATAGCTAACCCTGCTAAAGATTTTATTTGCTAAGAGCAAAGGACATATAATGCCCACGCAATGCAAAAAGCACAAAAGAGATAAAATAAAAAATCGTTTAAAGTAGTATTTTCCTTCATAAGAAATGGGTTTGTATATAAAACCCGAAAACAGCTAGAAAAGGATATGCTGTCCCATGAATGGGGCATAAATTCGATGTCCCGACCCCACTTCCGATGAAGGGGCAATATTATCTATGAAAGTAAAATCTTACAAAACACTAAAACCTTGAAAGTAAACCGTTTATCGGTGATTTATAATGCCGAAAAGCGTGATATTATAGTTTAACCTCACAATTTTGGGCGGCCGACTTGTAAATGGCTTCAACAACACGTATGTCTCTTAGGCCTTCTTCCCCCGGAACTATTAAATTGGTATTCTGCATTATGGCCAGGGCGTCCTCGTCCATTTGTTTAGCTTGTTGATTGGGTATGGCATAATTAATGGTTTCCCCGTTAGACATGCTGCCCTTGTTTCCATTATAGGAGGAATGCGGCTCCATTTTTAACCAGCCTTTTTCGTAGTTTACCAGCAAGTGGTTCATTTTAATGCCAAAGCTGGTTTGGCAGGAGGCTAGGGCACCACTAGGGAAAGCCAATTGAAAAACCATGGTTTCCTCTACCTCATGATAAATTTCCGGTCGGGTAGTAGAGGCTCGCGCCAATACGGATACGGGCTCTTCCCCTGTTGCCAATCGGGCACCTTGAATGGCATAGACCCCCATATCGCCCATGGCGCCACCACCCATTTTTTTGCTTTGTTTCCAATGGTTGCTCCTACCATCAAAATAACCGGCGGCAGAGGTAATCATCTTAACTTTTCCAAAGGGTTTTTCCCTGCCTACTTTCATATAGGCCTGTATGTTGGGATCGTGCTGACAGCGATACCCGATTGCCAGTTTTACCTTATTGTCCTTACATGCCTGTATCATAGCCTCACAGTCTGCTACCGAAGGGGCCATGGGTTTTTCGCACCAGACATGTTTACCGGCCTTGGCCGCGCGTATGGTGTATTCCGCATGCATGGACGGAGGTAGTACAACATAGACCACGTCTATGTCGCTGTTGCTCGCAATATCATCAAAATTTTGATAGTAATAAATATTTTTGTCCTGGATGCCATATTTGGATTTCCAGAGGGGAATTTTTTCGGGACTACCGGTAACAATTCCTCTCAATTCACAATTTTTGGTCATCTGAAGAGCAGGAGCAAGGAGGTCGGTACTGTAATACCCCAACCCAACCAAGGCTACGCCCAGTTTTTTGTTTTGTGTTTTTGAAAAAGGCAATAGTATTTGCGGGGCCAAGGTGGCTGTGGCGGCAAGCACTCCCGCTTTTTGAACAAATAGTCTTCTCTGTTTTTCCATAACCTAGTGTTTGGAACAGAATTTACAACAAGAATTTGAAAAAATCAATTTATGCTAAAAATAGCCGATGATCCTTACCACTTTGCATTAATGGTTTAATAAAGCTTTGGGTAAAAAAATATAAATCGATCTACTAAAAAAGGGTTGTTATTTTTCCCTATTCTGAAGTTTTTGTGTAAGGGTATCCTTGAAAACATAGAGAGTAACCATGATAGTTCCAAGGATAATGATGGGTACAGCGTATTCCCATTGTAAAATTTTACCGAGACTACCTATAATGATCTCCAATATTCCAAGAACCATTATTGTATTCCAAATGAGTCGGTTAGTAAGGTTGTTACTGTCTCCCTTATCTGAAATTAAGTAGGTAGTACCTTCCATTATTATCCAAATAATAAAGGCCAAACCACCAATAAGCTGAAAAGAATCGGTGAAGGATAGCTCAAGAATTTTAAATATTCCGTCCAAAGACCAGAAAACAACCATCACCAATTTGGTGTATTCCAAAAATCCTTTTTTCGATTTTTTTAAGAAGCGCAGGCTATATAAAATGGCTATAGCGGCTAGAGAAAGGACAATAAGCGGACTGGCGATCTTGGGAATAAGGAGGATTTTACAAATAAACCCAATGATCAGTAGGGAAATAGCAATTCTTAAAGGAGTCCTCAAAATCTTCTTTTTTGTTTTCATAACGTAACTTTTAAGATTCTGGGCAATCTGTCTATTAGACATCAATACCTTTATAGTCCCTCAAGGAAAGACATTCCCTACCTCATTCTCTTATGGCCAACTACAGTACTTTAATATTGGCTCGTAGCCCCTCCATTATGCCTAATATATTATTAACGGTTTCCTTTAAATAATATTT
>JBFHGV010000550.1:0-3135 GCA_041582955.1 Arenibacter sp. | reverse complement strand
AATGCATTTTCAGGGATACTGGATTTTGAAAAAGTTGAACTTTCCCAGTTCAATTCCAATAAATTTGAACTCTTGGAGTCGAAACTATAATAGATTTTAATCGGGTGATAACCTGTTGCCAATTTAACGCTTCCTTCTTGGGCTGTCCCCGCTTCAAATCCATAATCCGCATCTATAACATTTGCCCCATGAATTTTCAGAAAACTTCTACCGCTAGATTTCAAAGAAAAAGTATAATCCCCATCCTGAGGAATATTTATATATCCCTCAAAAAGATAAACCTCATCCTTCCTGGCTTTTATATCTTGCATGCTTGGTTTAGTAACCCTTTTAGCAACAATTGGTTTCATTGCCTCTAACTGTGGTAACCATGGCGTTAAACGCTTATAGACATAAAAACGTAGGCCACTTTCTAAGCCTTTAACGGAGACAGGGGGTACGGCTTCCCTGTCATAGGGCCTTTGTGCAGAGGCATTGGGCATTCGCACTTGTAATACACGCTCTTTCATAACTCTTTGCAGGGCCAGCATATCCTCGTCCTCCGCTAAATTTTTAGTCTGTTGGTTATCAGACACAACGTCATAAAGTTCAAAATCGTCACTGGCCATCTGTATGTTATAGCGCAGTCCAACTATATCACCGATACGCATCATTTGCATTTCTTTACGTGGTCTTTTGCGGTTGGTCGGTGCGAATTCATCATAATCAGGAGTACGCCCGTTTTGCTCATACTCTACATATATAAGACTCTGTCGTTGTTTTCCTTGCCCGGTCAAAGCTGGCAATAAGGAAACTCCGTCACTGTTTACTGGTGCAGGCAAACCTGCCGCAGCTGTAAAGGTCGGCAACCAGTCATAGGATATTGAAGGGGATTTTACAACGTGACCGGGCTTAATCTTTGCGGGCCATTTGACAATTGTGGGCAGCCTTTCGCCACCTTCCAAAACATCACGTTTAATTCCGTCAAAAGGACCGAAGCTATTAAAGAAATTTGCTTCATAAGGTTCATTTTCGAGATATGATTCAATAGAGGGCCCATTATCCGAACTAAATACTACCAATGTATTTTTATCGATATCCAGATCGGATAATAACTTTAATATATCACCTACCTGGTCATCAATTCTCCGGGTTGTAGTCGCAAACCTCTTATAGACATTTGGCCAGGCCACTTCAGGGGTAGCTTCATTATTATCGTCGTCATAGGTAACATCCCTATAATCTGGATGTACCCAGGAATCAATGGTTCCTGAAGCGGTATTGATCATTTCACCCGATTTCCCTGTCCATTGTAACCCACCATCCAATCCACCACCTTTTGGATATGCTTGCGTAGGCAATTCCAAAACGGCATGGGGAGTATCAAATGCCAAATACATAAAGAATGGCTGCTTCTTCCCTTCGTCATTTGTTTGTTCCACTATCCATTTTTTAGCCACTGCCGTCCAAAGATCTCCAGTATAGCATTTGTCTAGATTCTTGCTTACCTCATTGTTGTTTTCGTAGACTTCCTTAACCCCTCTATAGAGGCCTTCTTTAGGGTAATGTTCATGACCGTCTCTGTGGCGCATATAGCCGTAATAATAGTCGAACCCTCGGTTTAAGGGATGGGCGGGCCAATTATCGCCATCATCCGACCACCTATTGGAACCCATCAACCCCCATTTACCAATTGCAGCGGTCTTATATCCCAATTTTTGCAACACATTGCCCATGGTATAGTTGTCATCCAAGGCCTTGTCGAACTGATTGTTTCTAACATTGGAATGTCCTTGGCTTAGGCCAGATAGCAAGGACGCCCTAGATGGTGCGCAAACCGGAGCTGCGGCATAATGGTGCGGCAGCAAGGCACCATCAGCGGCCATTTTATCCAAATTTGGCGTAAATGTCCATGGTTCTCTACGATTGTTAGCATTCTTTCTTTGATTTTGAAAAAAGACGCCTACATCGCCATAACCCAGATCGTCTGTTAGTATATAAATAATGTTGGGACGTTGGGTGGACATGTCCGGTGGCACAACTTGGGCATATGGCATACCCCAACATAGGCATCCAAGTGTGAGAAGTAGAGGAGATATACCTGAAAAATAAAAATCACTTATTTTTAAATATGACATAGTTTTAGAGAATATTCTGTTGATATTATTTATATTTTAAAGGAGGCATATGCTTGCCCGTATTGTAATCCAACCGCTTTCCGTAGTAGATATAATTATCAAAATCATCGCCCTTACCTAAGGTTCGTGGGTCTCCTTGGGCAATAAGCTCTGTTTCCATTTGAGTGCGAAGTTTTTCTATTTGCTCAGCATATTTGGGAAGACTGGCTAAATTATTGATACAATGTGGATCTTTTTGAATGTTATATAGCTCGTGCTCCGGCCTTTTATCAAAACTCATCTCAAAAAAGAAATACTCTTTATCACCAGGTTTTAAGGCAGTAAGGTAACTTTTGGTTGGAGAGGCATCACAGTTTAAAAACTCGTATTCGGGATTGCCAACAGGCCATCTTTCTGGTTTTATATTGTGAACATAGAGTAAGGTATCGTTCCTAATTGCACGTACAGGATAGGCCAAATCTGTTCCGTCCTGGTTGGATCTGCCAACATCATGGCGCTCCTTCCCCAATAACACATGGTCACGGGATGGGTCTATTTGTCCTGATTTTGGGGAGAGCAACTGTTTTACAAGACTTCCTCCAGTCATTTGGGGGTATGATCTAGCTCCTACTACTTCCATAAAGGTAGGCGCCAGATCTGAAAAGCTGACAAAATCGTTTACTGTACGGCCAGTTAAAATTCTACCCTTCCAATAAACTATTAAGGGAATGTGGAAGCCTTCCTCATAAATCTGTCCCTTCACCCTTGGAAAGGGCATCCCATGATCGGAGGTAATTACTATCAAAGTACTTTCCAGTAAACCTTTATCTTTCAATATTTTTACGGCTTGACCCACTTGGGTATCGTACCATTCCACCTCATTGGCATAATCCAGTAAGTCCCCACGAACAATATCGTTATCTGGATAAAATGGGGGCACAGCCGCTTCCTTCAATTCACGGCCTACTTTTTTCCAAGAACCTAGTTCATATCCACGGTGGGGTTCTTTGGCCCCCAACCAAAAGCAAAAGGGTTTTTT
>JBFHGV010000549.1:0-3138 GCA_041582955.1 Arenibacter sp. | reverse complement strand
GTAGGGGACGACGAATTGGAAGGCCTGGGAAGTAGAAAGGAAATTGAGGCAATATTTTTGAAAGCGGCCAAGGCAACTTGCGATTGTTTTATCGCCAAGACCGCTTCGGATGGAATTCCTTATTGGGATACTGGAGCTCCATTGCTATACAAATTGGGGGATGATTATTTGGAGAGACCCTCAGACCCCTATAACACCTTTGAACCCGTAGATAGCTCGGCGGCCGTTATAGGTGCACAGGGCTTATTGCGATTGGGAAAATATTTGTTGGACAAGGGCGTTAAAGAGGGCGAAAAATATATTCAGGCCGGACTCCTTAGCTCGGAGTCTGTTTTTAGCGAGCCTTATTTGAGTACCGATCTTAACCACCAAGGTCTGATATTGCACTCTATATACCATAGACCCAACGGCTGGGACCACGTCCCTGCAGGAAGTACAATACCCAATGGTGAATCCAGTATGTGGGGAGATTACCACGCCATGGAACTGGGATTGTACCTGCAAAGGTTAATGGACGATCAGAAATACTATACGTTTTTTGGAAGCACTGAAAGGGCATAAATATGGCAGATCTATCTAAAATGTGCATACATACCATAACCACCAAGCCTTGGAAATTGACTCAGGCTGTGGAACATTACGCCGAATCTGGGGTAAGGGGAGTTTCGGTATGGCAGGATAGCGCCCAGGAATTGGGACCTTTAAAAAGTGGAGATCTTATACGGGAAAATAACTTGGAAGTGGTGTCCTATGTGAGGGGAGGTTTCTTTCCCCATTCCAGCAAGGCAAAAAGAGACAAGGCCATTCATGATAATAAAAAAATGATCGATGAGGCTGCCGAACTGGGTGCCCCGATGCTAGTTCTGGTCTGTGGAGCGGAACCCAATTTAGATCTTGAGGAATCGCGTAAGCAAATTCAAGGAGGAATAGAAGCCATTGTTCATTATGCCGCAAAAAACAAGGTGCAATTGACCATAGAGCCCCTTCATCCAATGTATGCCGATACCAGATCGGCCATAAACACCCTGAGACAAGCGAATGTCATGGCAGAAGCTATAGCTTCCGAATGGGTAGGAGTTGCGGTAGACGTCTACCATCTGTGGTGGGATCCCGACCTGGAAAAAGAGATCTATAGATGTCAGGAACATGGCAATTTTTCCGCTTTCCATATTTGTGATTGGAACGTTCCGACTACTGATCTTTTGTTAGATCGAGGTTTAATGGGGGAGGGATGCATTAAATTGGATCAAATAAAAAAATGGGTTATAAAATCGGGTTTTGAAGGTTTTCACGAAGTGGAGATATTTTCCGAAAAATTTTGGAAGCAGGACCAAAAGGAATTTATGGATAAGATTGTCAAAAGCTTTTCCGATTATTGGAAAAGCTAGGCCTAAAATTTATTGAAATTAAAATTGGGAATTATGAAAGTACATAAGGTAGGCATTATCATGAATGGGGTTACGGGAAGAATGGGTACCAACCAGCATTTAATGCGCTCCATAGTGGAGATAATCAATCAGGGTGGTGTAAAGGTCAATGAAGCCGAAGTTATAATGCCCGATCCAGTTTTGGTGGGGAGGAACACGGCAAAATTGGAACATCTTAAGTCCATATCCGGGGTAGAAAAGATTACGACGGATCTTGACAGTGTACTGAGCGACCCCTACTATCAGGTGTATTTTGATTCCCAAACTACCGGAAGAAGGGCACCTGCCGTTAAAAAGGCCATTAAGGCAGGAAAACATATTTACTGCGAAAAACCCGTTGGGATATCTACCGAAGAGGTATTGGAGCTATACCAGCTCTGTGAACAGGAAAACCTAAAGAACGGTGTGGTTCAGGATAAGTTATGGCTTCCCGGGATGCTGAAAATTAAAAGACTCAAAGAGCAAGGGTTTTTTGGGGAGATTCTTTCCGTTCGTGGGGAATTTGGATATTGGGTATTCGAAGGGGATTCCATTCCGGCCCAGCGGCCGAGTTGGAACTATGTTAAGGAGAAAGATGGAGGTATCATAGTAGATATGTTATGCCATTGGCGGTATGTACTGGATAATCTTTTTGGTAAGGTTAAAGCGGTTTCCTGCTTCGGGGCAACACATATTCCAGAACGCGTGGATGAAAATGGAGATAGCTACCAATGTACAGCCGATGATTCGGCATACGCCACTTTTGAATTGGAAGGTGGGGTAATAGCCAATTTTAATTCTTCCTGGACGGTCAGGGTACGAAGGGACGATCTTTTGACCCTTCAAGTGGATGGTACTAAGGGGTCCGCTGTGGCAGGCCTCCGTGATTGTTATATACAGCATTATGGAAATACGCCAAAACCGGTTTGGAACCCCGATATTAAACAGCCTATAGATTTTTATGAGGATTGGAGCCTGGTGCCAAACCAAGAGGATTATGATAATGCCTTTAAGGTGCAGTGGGAATTGTTCTTAAAACATATTGTAAAGGACGAGCCCTTTCCATGGTCTATACTAGAGGGGGCAAAAGGTGTTCAATTGGCCGAAAAAGGCTTGGAAAGCTGGGCAAAAAGAGCTTGGGTAGATATCCCGGAATTATAATCATACACTCAGTAAGTTTTTTATATGAAAGCGAAAAAATCAGCCTTGGTTACCGGAGGTAGTAGAGGAATAGGACTTAGTATTGCGAAATATCTGGCAAAAGCTGGTTTTAATATTGCTATCAATGGCATGAGGCCCACAACAGAGGTAACTAGTGTATTGGAAGAGTTGCGGGATTTTGGGGTTGAAGCAATTTATTGTCGCGGCAATGTTGGGGATAGTGAAGATAGGTTGCGAATAATACAACAAATTCAAAACAATTTTGGACAGTTGAACGTCCTGGTCAATAATGCTGGGGTCGCCCCTTTGGAAAGGAAGGACATCCTTGAAACCACTGAGGAAAGTTTTGATAGGGTTTTGGGGATCAACCTAAAAGGTTCTTTTTTTATGACCCAAATGGTGTCCAATGAGATGATAGCGCAACAAAAGATTGATCCTGACTTTCGTGGATGTATCATAAACATTTCTTCGGTTTCTGCCACCATGGCTTCCGTTAATCGTGGGGAATATTGTATCTCGAAAGCTGGATTGAGTATGGTGACCCAATTGTTCGCTGTGAGGCTCGGGGACT
>JBFHGV010000548.1:0-3142 GCA_041582955.1 Arenibacter sp. | reverse complement strand
TACATTTAAACAGAAGGTTGCGAGAAGAAGGCTATCTAAATGTGCGCATAGAAAGAGGATTGGAACTCTTGGATGCCGGTGCTAGCAAGGCCTTTGCGGTTGCAGACCATCAATTGGCGCATATCTATGTAAAAGACCCTAAGGAAATAGAAACGGTTAAAAAGGTGCTACAGGGTGTTAAGGGAGTGGAGCGCGTACTTAGCGGCCCTGAAATAAAAGAGGTGGGTTTAGATCACGATCGTTCTGGGGATTTGGTGGCTATAGCGGATAAAGATTCCTGGTTCACCTATTATTTTTGGATGGATGATAAACGAGCTCCTGATTACGCAAGAATGGTGGATATCCACAAAAAACCAGGCTATGATCCCGTAGAGATGCTGACCAATCCAAAGGATAAATTGGTCATGGCCAAGGTAATATGGAAGTTGTTGAAGAAAAAACTAGGCTTTAGAACGGTGATGGACATTATTCCCCTGGATGCAAGCCTTATAAAAGGTTCCCACGGAAGGATTCCGGAAGATGCCAATGACCATCCTATTTTTATTACCAATAAAGAGAATCTTGGTTTAAAAGATACGTTGTTGGCTACGGAAGTCTGTGGTATTATAGAAGATCATTTAATAGAAAGCTAAAATGTTAAGCGTGTACAAGGTACTTTCTGCGGTGTTTGCCATATTGTTTATCTGGGCAGCTATTTTACAATACAATGACCCAGATCCATTATTATGGTACTTTATTTATGGAGTAGCCGCCCTGGTATCCATTCTGTTTTTTATGCAAAAGCTGCCCTTGTTACTTCCGGTAATACTTTCTTTTGTTTATTTATTTGGAGCCTATGTCTTTTGGCCCGATGAGTTTGAAGGGGTTGCCTTAGGAGCTGGAAACATCAATAATATTGAGCATGCCAGAGAGTCTTTGGGTTTGTTGCTTATGGCTTTGGTAATGTTATTTTATGCTTGGAGAGTCAAGCTGGCCAGAAATGGCTTAGATGTCTAGATCAAATTCTTGTCGAAGTAAATCTATAACAGGGTTTTTCTCCCTGAGTTTTTCATATTTTTCCTCTGGGGTAAAGGCAAACTTTTTGGCGGTAGCCTCGTTTACGGTGATTTTCAGTTGAATAAAATGATTGTCGAGTTTTAGTTTTAAATACTCCATTAAGTCGTACTTGTCCCGTTCAACCTCTTTTTTCATGGTACCATTGGGCAGTTCTATCCAAATGGTGTGATCCTTTAACAGTTTGGGGACATCGGAATGCAGGTTGGAGGCCAATATTTTACGTCCATTCTGGTCCAGTATTTCCACGAAATCGGCCCAATGTTTTTGCATTTCCTCTTCTGTAAAGGGGCTTCTGGGCAGATTTTTCTCATCTATGACCACCTCTTTTTTGTTAAGCTCGTGTTCTTTTTTTGCCTTTAAGCTAGAAAGGGAAAGTCCGGACACCCTCTTTTTAGGGTTCTTTAGATTTAATTTTGGCTTAGGTACCGGGGTAGTCGCCGTTTTTTGGTCGCTAGGGCTGCTGCTTTGCGCGGCTTCCTTAGGTTGTTGTTGTCCAGAATCAGCTACTGTATTAGGGGTAGGCTGCGCTACAGTTGTGCTATTTCCCTGGTTGTTAGGGATGTCGCTTTGGGCCTCTATGTTCTGTTGTAAGGGGGCTGCCTTGTAATATGAGGCGGGTATTATAAAATGGGGGCTGTACTTACCGGTCCCTAGGAATTCAGATTTTTTTTTTCTCCATCAAAATCAATGGAGGCCAATTTCATTAAGGTCAATTCTACCAGAAGACGCTGGTTTTTACTGGATTTGTATTTTATATCACAGTCGTTGGCCAAGTCTATGGCATGTAGTAGGAAAGGTCTAGAAGCTTTTTTAGACTGTTCGCTATACTGTTTTTTAGCCTCTTCCCCAACTTCCAATAGGGCAATAGTATTTTGGTGCTGGCATACCATTAAATCCCGGAAATGGGAGGCTAGGCCACTTATGAAATGATGTCCGTCAAACCCCTTGGACAAAGTTTCGTTAAAAAGTATCAATAGACCAGGGATGTCATGATTTAAGATAAGTTCTGTAGCCTTGAAATACGTATCGTAATCCAGAACATTTAAGTTCTCGGTAACGGCCTTTCGGGTTAAATTCTTTCCGCAATAGCTAACTACACGGTCAAATATAGAAAGGGCATCGCGCATTGCGCCATCTGCTTTTTGGGCAATGATGTGCAAGGCATCGTCCTCGGCCTCTATTTCTTGGCTTTCGGCAATGTACTTTAAATATTCCGCTGCATCCTTAACAGTAATGCGCTTAAAATCAAAAATCTGGCAGCGCGAAAGAATGGTGGGTATAATTTTATGCTTCTCTGTGGTGGCCAGGATAAATATGGCGTGCGCCGGTGGCTCTTCCAAGGTCTTTAAAAAAGCATTAAAGGCCGCTTGGGACAACATGTGTACCTCGTCAATTATATATACCTTGTACTTGCCTACTTGGGGCGGTATACGCACTTGGCTGGTAAGCTCCCTGATGTCATCTACAGAATTGTTGGAAGCGGCATCGAGCTCAAAAATGTTAAAGGCAAAATCTTCTTCTTCATCTTCCCTGCCTTCTTGATTGATCTGTTTGGCCAAGATACGGGCGCAGCTGGTTTTTCCAACGCCTCTGGGGCCAGTAAACAATAAGGCCTGTGCCAAATGATTGTTGTCAATGGCATTGGTCAAAGTATTGGTAATAGCCTGTTGCCCAACAACATCCTTAAATGTTTGGGGCCTGTATTTTCGGGCAGATACAATAAAAGGTTCCAAGACTATTAACTTAACTTTTGGCAAATAAATGTACTTGCCGCTATTGAAATACAAATATAAAAATAGCATCCTATTTACAGAGGTATTTAACTTTGTTTAGTATTTTATTTATCAACAATTGAACTACCTTTGCAAAAGCAGGTCGCCTTATCGCTCCCCGTATTATGCAGGGAGAGGAAAGTCCGGACACCACAGTGCAGTATAGCGGGTAACGCCCGTCCATTGTAAGATGAGGACAAGTGCAACAGAAAGAATGTACAGGTTATGCTGTAGTGAAACCAGGTAAACTCTATACGGTGCAACGTCATGTAAATCAGTGTTTGAGGGCTGCACGCCCAAGCTGAAGGGTAGGC
>JBFHGV010000547.1:0-3152 GCA_041582955.1 Arenibacter sp. | reverse complement strand
TCTGGTGGCAATGAAAAAGCACAATATTTTGTTTCTGGGAATTATTTCGATCAAGATGGCTCTCCGCTGCCCGGGGCAAGTATTGTAGAAAAAGGTACAACCAATGGTACTCAAACAGATTTCGATGGTAATTTTTCAATTTCTGTTGATGATGGAAATGTCATATTAGAAGTTTCATATATCGGATTTTCAACTAAGGAAGTAATGGTTAACGGTCAAAATAATATTAACATTACATTAGAGGAAAGTGCTGCTGGATTAGATGAAGTGGTAGTAGTAGCATATGGAACCGTGAAGAAATCGGATTTGACAGGAGCAGTATCTTCAATAAAGACCGCGGAAATAAATGCAACCCCTTCTGTACGATTGGATGATGCATTGAGAGGTAAGGTTTCTGGGGTTCAGATTACACCAACCTCTTCACAGCCAGGAGCGGCGGCTTCCATTAGAATTAGAGGAACTAACTCAATTTCAGGCAACAGTTCGCCTTTATTTGTAATTGATGGTTTAATAGGAGCTGGTAATTCGTCAGATATAAACGTGTTAGACATTGAATCTGTTGAAGTATTAAAAGATGCTTCTGCTACAGCACTATATGGTTCAAGAGGATCTGCTGGTGTTGTATTGATTACAACCAAAAGGGGAAAGGCAGGGCAATCAAGGTTTACATATGATGCCTATACCACCTTTCAATCTCCAACACGTTTTATCGATGTACTAAATGCCTCTGAATTTGCAGCTTGGCAAAACGAAGTACAAGGTATTGTGGCCTATCCAGATCCTGCTTCTTTAGGAGAGGGAACTAACTGGCAAGAAGAGGTATATAACCATGGGGCACCAATGACTAGTCATACCTTGTCCGCTTCTGGGGGCAATGAAAAAGCACAATATTTCGTTTCTGGGAATTATTTCGATCAAGATGGAATCTTTAGGGATAGTAATCTAAAAAGATACCAACTTCGTTTAAATGGGGATTACCAAATGAATGACGTGCTTAAAATTGGGAATTCGGTTACCCTTTCTCGAAGCACCAGCGTACCAAGAAGCAGTAATATTATTAATATTGCGGGTTGGTTTCCTACCCTTCCAGTATTTGATGAAAATGGAGAATACACCATCCAAACAGCGAGTGCCGAATTAAATGCGGAAAACCCTGTGGGTAATTCTGCCAAAAATATCAACTTAAATACTAGGTCTAGGATATTAGGTACTGTTTATGCCGAACTTGAGCCAATAAAGAATTTAAAATATAAGTTTAATTTTGGTACGGATTTGTCTCTCGACAAAAGCGAGAATTATGCTCCTTCAACACTGTTTGGGCAAATTAATGACAGGGGTACCGCGAACATTTCCAATTCAGAGTATTTAAGTGTTCTGGTAGAGCAAACATTATCATATAACACATCCTTTGGCGATCATGACCTGGATGGGCTTTTTGGTTATACAAGGCAGCGGATATTCAATTCAGGAAACTCGGTGCAAGTTAGGGGTTTTACTACAGATTATTTTGCATATAATAATTTGGGGTCAGGATCCGATAGAACGGGAGCGGGTTCCTACTCCAATGAGTTTGGAGTAGAATCATATTTGTTTAGATTAAATTATGGCTATAAAGGTAAGTATAGAGTTACCTTGAATGGAAGGGTTGATGGATCTTCCAATTTTGCAAAAGACAGTAAATGGGGTACTTTTCCATCAGTCGCAGTTGCGTGGAACGCTGGTCGTGAGGAATTTATAGAAAGCTTAGGTTTGTTTGATGATCTTAAATTCAGAGCTAGTTATGGCCGATTGGGTAATCCAGCTTCTGGAGGTACTTCCTTAGCAAGATTAGGAGCAGGTTTTACTTATCTTTTTGGTAATAGTGGTGATATTACTAACGGAATTGGATTAAATCGATTGGGTAATGATCAATTAAAATTTGAGACTACCGATCAATTGGATTTGGGTATCGATACTTCTTTTTTTAATGATCGATTACAAGTTACACTAGACTATTATCATAAGGAGACCAATGATTTGTTTACCGACGAAGAAATTTTATGGCTGGCGGGAGTACCCAACGCTGTAATTCCCACCAATTTTGGATCTATAGAAAATCAAGGATTCGAGCTATTTGTGAATTCCATTAATGTGGATAAGAATGATTTCAGATGGGATACCAGTTTTAATATATCCACTAACAAAAATAAGGTTATTTCCATACCTGACGAAGACGGGGAGTTACTGATAAATAGATTTGGAGGGGTTTTAAATCAGCCGTCTGCAGTTATTAAAGAAGGAGAACCTATCGGTTCGTTCTACGGGTATATTCGTAATGGAATTTGGAATTCACAGGAGGAAATTGATGATGCAGGTGTAACTGGCAGAGGAGTTTTTCCTGGTGGAAAACGGTTTGAGGATATCAGTGGCCCAGACGGGACGCCTGATGGGGTAATAGATGCCTTGGATCAGACAATTATTGGAAATCCACATCCAGAGATTTTTGGAGGTATGAATAATACTTTCACTTATAAAGGATTGGAGTTTTCAATGTATTGGTCATTTGTTCTAGGAAATGATATTTTTAATGAAACCGATTCCCGAATAAATACTGCTTTCGATAACAACGTTAGTGCAATGTTTGCCAATCGTTGGACACCAGATAATACCACCAGTAATATTCCATCCGTTAGAGGTGTTTTTAGGACGGAAGTTGTTCCTGAAACGGGGATAATTGAAGATGGTTCTTTCCTACGTTTACGTAACATAAGTTTGGGCTATAACATTCCTACCAAGTTGATGCCGATTTTTCAGAATGCAAAGGTTTATGTAAGTGGAACTAATTTATTGTTGTTCGACAATTATAGTGGATATGATCCAGAAATTAACAGAGGAAACGAAAACGCTCGAAGAGGATATGATCAGGCGCAAGACCCGTCTGTGAGGTCCGTTACACTCGGTTTAAGTTTGACATTTTAAAAAAAATTAGAGATATGAAAAAAATAGTTCTATTTACACTAATATTGGGGGCAGCGTTGCAATCTTGTGAGGATATCATCACTGAAAAGCCCATAGATTTTTTGGTTCCGGGAAGCTTTCCGGCTACTGAACAAGATGCTCTAGCAGCAACTACAGCAGCTTACACGGCGTTGCATAGTAATATTATTTCCTTT
>JBFHGV010000546.1:0-3155 GCA_041582955.1 Arenibacter sp. | reverse complement strand
CTTCCGTCTACCTTAAACTCGGTAAAAGTGCTCAAGATGGCCTCTGTTGCCGATGCATCAGTGTTGAAGAAGGAGAAGCTGTCTTTTACATCTACCTTAAAGATGTCGTCTTTCCCTAAATTAACGGTATCCCTTAGGAAATCTTTTAAGGACATCCAGTCGTATCCATCTTTTTCTCCAACATTGATGAAATATCTAACATTACCGTCATTGGCCACTCTTCCGGTGCTATCACCACGTTGACCTCTATCGGAGGAATCCACTGTATTTAAATCTTTGGTCTTGTTGTAGTAATTAAAGAAACGGGTAAATTCTACCGAAACTATTTTCTTTATCAACTCATCCCTATCAATCCCTTGTAAGACGTCGTTTATGGCAGGGAGATAATTTTCTACCTCCTTGTTTATTTTTGTGTTTTTGATCTTATTGGCCAAATGGTAAAGCTGTATTTCACAGATTTCCATTCCGGTAGGGATTTTTTTGGAAATAAAATCTTGTTGAATCTTATTTTCTATGGCCTTGATTTTCCGAAGTTCACTTCTGGTAACGATCACCATTGATATTCCGGACTTCCCGGCCCTTCCCGTACGTCCACTTCGGTGGGTGTAGGTTTCTATTTCATCGGGCAACTGATAGTTGATGACATGGGTAATATCGTCAACGTCAATACCACGTGCGGCCACGTCTGTAGCGACCAACAGTTGTATTTGTTTTTTACGGAAAGAATTCATGACCAAATCTCTTTGGTTCTGACTTAAATCCCCGTGCAGTGCACCTGCATTGTATCCATCCTCAATTAATTTTTCAGCTACTTTTTGCGTGTCCCTTTTGGTTCTACAGAAAATAACAGAAAAGATGTCCGGGTTGGTATCTGCAAGTCTCTTCAAGGCAGGATATCGGTCCCGTCCGCCCACAACATAATACTCATGTTGTACGGTACTGGCTCCAGAGTTCTTGGAGCCTACGGTAATTTCTTGGGGGCTGTGCATGAATTTTTTTGCGATCACTGATACCTCCTTGGGCATAGTGGCCGAAAAAAGCCAAGTTGACTTGTCCTGTGGAGTATTGGAAAGGATGTCTTTTATGTCTTCAAAAAAGCCCATGTTCAACATCTCATCCGCTTCGTCCAACACACAGTAGTCAATTTTGGAAATATCTACCAAACCTCTACCAATCATATCTTTCATCCTTCCGGGGGTGGCTACTACTATCTGAGCACCCCTTTTTACCTGCCTTGCTTGGTCTGTAATACTGGCTCCACCGTATATGGCCACCACGTTTACCCCTTTGTCATATTTGGAGTATAGGTTAAGCTCATTGGTGATCTGTAAGCACAATTCCCTGGTAGGGGAAAGGATCAATCCTTGTGTTGTTCTGCTATTTCCATCAATTTTTTGAATAAGGGGGAAGCCAAATGCGGCCGTCTTACCTGTCCCGGTCTGGGCCAAGGCTACAAGATCGGTTTCACTTTCCAATAAGATAGGGATGGCTTTTTCTTGCACTTCTGAAGGGGATTCAAATCCCAAATCAGAAATAGCATTTAATAAGGACTGTTTTAGCCCTAATGCTTCAAATTTCGTCATAATATGTTTTAAATAATCGCAAATATGTATGTTGCATAGAGCGATTATTCTTTATAACCTATTTAGACTCAGGGCAACACATGCTATACCAGCGGCGTTAATTGAAGCTGCAAAGGTACTGCTAATTTTTTAATTAAAATAGTTTATTTCCAAGTGATTTATGGAGCTATGGTAAAGCCATATACCGATATAAGGATTCCTATAGCGCCAAACATCAGCATTAAGGAGATAAAGTTCTTCTGTAACTTTTTGTTCTCACGTATAACAATACATACCGCTCCCAAGACGATACAGATTTGAAAAAGTAATTTTCCCAAGTCCAATTTTTGTGTGGCAGAATCGTAATCTTGGGTAAGTTGCTCCCATTCATTGATCCCTATTATTTTCCCCATTTCCCCATCAAGGTCCTGTGCCCAGTGTTCACGGGGTACATTGGCTGAGCCTACTAGGATTTCGGTTTTTTCGGCTTCGTATTTTAGCATTAAAGACCTGGTTTCTGCAAGTTTTGTCTTAATGTTGTTCAATTTGTCATTGGGAATAATTCCAGTTTCAGTTAAGGCGCTTAGATAGTGCATTTCACTTTCCTTGAGGCCTTGTTTAATACTTTTGGACTGATACCAGTTGTAGTAGTTTACCAAATTGTTGTGTGAAATCATCATTTCCTCTTCCAAATTGTTGTTTACAAGTTCCGTAATGGCCATAAGTGCAGCAAATACCGCGATCAGTATGGCTCCAACCGCCTCAGTACGGTCTAATATTTTATTTGTTTTTTTAGGAAACTCTACGGAATTATCGTTCTGCATGGAATTGATTTTTGAAAAAGGCAAGCAATTGTTTGATGGCAAGGCCACGGTGGCTTATTTTATTCTTTACGGATATGGGAAGCTCTGCAAAAGTTTTGTCATAGCCCTGCGGTGTAAATATGGGGTCATAGCCAAAACCTTTTTCGCCTCTTTTTTCTGTTGTTATTTTTCCATGTACTATTCCTTTAAAGAAATGTTGTTGGTTGTTCATATTTAGTGCGATGACTGTTTTAAAATGGGCAGATCTATCGGTATGGTGCTGTAACTGCTCCAGTAATTTGTTCATATTGTCTTCGGCACTTTTTTGTTCACCGGCATATCTGGCCGAATATACGCCCGGAGCCCCGTTTAAGGCGTCTACCAGAAGTCCGGTATCATCGGCAAAACAGGGGTAGCCGTATTTTTTGGTGACATAGTCTGCCTTTTGGGCCGCATTCCCCTCCAAATCCGGGGCCGTTTCGGGGATATCCTCCGTGCATCCTATGTCCTCCAAGGACAAAAGTTCTATGCTCTTGGGCAATAAGATTTGTACTTCCCTTATTTTGTTGGGATTATGGGTGGCGAAAACCAATTGCATTATATTTAATTTTAATGGTTGTATAGGTTATGGTCTAAATTATCTTTGAGGGCATATTATTTTTAAATGTCTAAAAGTAGTAATTTTATTTTCTCATCAATGTATCTCCTATGAAGTTAAAAATACCGCCCTTGGTTGTTTTCTTATTGTTTGGATTGTTCATGTATTTGTTGAGTGTCTATTTGCCGGTTG
>JBFHGV010000545.1:0-3165 GCA_041582955.1 Arenibacter sp. | reverse complement strand
TGGCTTTTTACCATATTGGCTGCCAGTGTTACCGTATGTGTAGGCCAGCTTAGCTTCTCCCTATCCCAATCCAAAAATTTTGAGCACCATTATGCTCACCTGCTCCAAAACAAAGATCTGGGTTTCAGTGTAAAAATCCGAGACATATTAAAACCCAATGAGTATTCACAGCGGTTTATAGCCAAGGTTATATATGTAGGTTCTACCCAAGCATCGGGAAAAATATTGCTCACTATGACTACTGATTCCTCCAATGCCCAACTTAAGGTAGATGACGAGTTAACGGTATTGTCCACTCCAATCCCAATTAAAGCCCCACTAAACCCACATCAATTTAACTATAAAAAATACCTGTCCCACTTGGGTATTGAGCACCAGCTTTACATTGCCCCGGACAATAGCTACGTAAAACCCAACCCCAAAAGGACCATTTTTGGTGTGGCTGCCGAAATACGACAACACATTATAAAAAAATTACAAAAAGCTGCATTCGGGAAGGACGAACTGGGCGTTATACAGGCTTTATTATTGGGGCAACGACACGATATTAGTCCAGAAACCAATGCCCATTACAAGGATGCGGGAGCCTATCATATTTTGGCTTTGTCCGGATTGCATATTGGAATCCTCTTGGGATTGCTACATTTTATATTGAGTCCCCTAGAAATTATCCCCAAGGGAAGAACTATAAAACTAGCTTTGATTGTCTTATTGTTATGGGGTTTTGCCATGCTGGCAGGACTTTCACCATCTATCTTAAGGGCGGTAACCATGTTTAGCTTTGTAGCTTATGCGCTGTACCTAAACAGGCCTACAAGCCATTTTAACATACTTGCCCTATCCCTGTTTTTTATATTGTTATTGCTAGACCCCTTGTTACTTTTTCAAGTAGGTTTTCAATTGAGTTATGCTGCCGTTTTTGCCATTGTGCTGATATACCCCTTGTTACAACAATTGTGGTCACCTAAAAATTATATCCTAAAAAAGAGTTGGGAACTGCTATCGGTCAGCTTAGCAGCACAGTTGGGAGTACTCCCCATCAGCCTATTTTATTTTCACCAATTTCCCGGTTTATTTTTTGTCTCCAGCCTTATCGTACTACCTTTTTTAACCTTTATTCTGGGGTTTGGGATACTGGTTGTTGTCCTGGCCTTGGCCAACAGTTTGCCCCCTACTATGGTAACCATTTATGATTCTGTAATCAGAGCAATGAACAGTATTATAGGCTACGTTGCCCAGCAAGAAGGCTTTCTTTTTAAGAACATCCCTTTTGATACGGTTCAATTGATACTTAGTTATGCTGTAATCCTAACCCTGGTACTGCTCCTCACAAAAGCCAGCTATAAAAAGATGGTGTTATTCCTAAGTTTTATCCTATGCTTCCAAATCTATGTTTTAGGGAGGCAACAATACAGTAAAAACAGGGAATCGTTGACCATTGTGCACCTCAGCAGGCATACGGCACTGCTACATAGAAAAGGGTCTCAGCTCACTGTATTTACCAATCACCCTCCTGCCACACAAAGATTAGTTAGCGATTATACCATTGCACAGCGCACCCGCAAATTGGAGCATTGCCCTTTAAAAAACAGCTATACCATAAATGGGGAAAGAATAGTGGTGATGGACAGTGTTCATCATATCCTGCCCAAAGACTATAAAGTCACCATCTTGGTACTGACCCATTCTCCAAAAATTAATTTGGACAGGCTATTGGACTCGGTACAACCAAAAACCATTATTGCCGATGGCAGCAACTATAAGAGTTACATTAAGAGGTGGAAATCCAGTTGCAGGGCAAAAAAAATCCCTTTTCACTATACTGGTGAAAAGGGAGCCTTTGATTTTTTCGTAAGGTGACTATCTAACACCGTGCATCAGCTTCTTTAATATGGGATTCAGCACAATAGATATTACCCCCACCCCAACGGGGACCAAGGTAAAAATCAGAAAAAATGTTCCCATGGAATACTGTTCGGAAATCTTATCGATCATTCCGCCCATGGTTCCCGCTGCTTTTTGACCAATGGCAATGGCCAGGTACCAAACCCCGAACATAAAACCTATCATACGCGCCGGAACCAATTTACTTAAATAGGACAGACCTACCGGGGAGATACATAATTCTCCCATGGTGTGCAACAGATAGGCCAATATTAAAAATACCATACTTATTGATGCGGTCTTGGCCCCTGAAGGGATTCCAGATGCACCATAGGACAAAACGGCAAAACCAAGTCCCAGCAAGATAAGGCCCAGGCCGTATTTCATTGCGGCACTAGGGTTATATTTACTTTCCCACCACCTAGAAAAAAGTGGGGCCAAAGTAATAATGAAAAACGAATTTAAAATAGCAAACCAACTGGCATCGACCTGATTCCCCTCTTGCGAAAATTTGTCTATCAACCTAAAGATAACCAGCACCCACAGCCCTATAAAGGCAATGGCCAAAACAATATTGGAAACCGCTATACGGTTAAAGGTCTTTTTGGCCAATAAAAAAAGTACCCAACTAATGATAATCAGAGGTACGGTAGTTAACAGGGCGTCTATAACTTTAAAGACCATAGCCGATTGCCCCACAAGGTTCCTATTGGTATAATCCCTGGCAAATATGGTCATTGACCCTAAAGATTGCTCAAAAAATGCAAAAAAGAAAACCGTAAACAATCCAAAGATGGATACAGCTATAATTCTATCCCTAACTACGGGAAGATAACGTGAAATTCTGGTGACCAATAGGATTAAAAACAATGCAAGGGCACCTAATACGATAGCATTGGTCCCTGATACACTCCCTACCGTAAAAGGTGCCAAGCTGTTACCTTGAATTTTTTCAAAGGGGTCATTAAAAAGATAGAGCAGTCCCCCAACTGATGACAGGGCAATTAAAATTTTATCAAAAAGACTAAAAGGGTTTAATTTGGTAGCAACTTCTTCTTCCATTTTATTCTGTGGAACCTCTTTCTCCTCGGAGTTGGATACTGCTGCGCTAAGCTTCTGCAAGGGCTTCCCCCCTACATCCCCAAACAGATCCTTTGCCAACCAAAACTGAAGCATTCCCAACAGCATAAATATTCCGGCCAGCCCAAAGCCCCAGGACCATCCGTAATTTTCTGCCAGGTACCCACATAGCATCATCCCAAAAAATGCCCCGGCATTGAC
>JBFHGV010000544.1:0-3170 GCA_041582955.1 Arenibacter sp. | reverse complement strand
GTCCTAAATTGGAATTTGGCAATTTGTTATGTTTTTGAACGGAAAACGGCGGAATTGGTACCGCAATTTCAATGGAGGTCTTTAAGCTTTTGGTACTTTTAATAATATATTATCAATTATTAATGGTATTCTGCTAATTTTCATGAATTTTGAGGTTGTTTGAATAAAAAATTCTAATTTGATTTCATTTTAAACCTATTATTGAAGTTCAAACTAATCAATTTTAATATGCAGATAAAAGAATCTCCAGAAGTTTATGATGTAATAATTGTAGGCTCGGGTGCTGGTGGCGGTATGGCCACAAAGCAGTTGGCCGACGCTGGTCTCAATGTCGCGGTAGTTGAGGCTGGTCCGTTTTTTGATCCGGCGGATCCGAAAACCATGAATCAATTAAAATGGAATTATGAATCCCCTAGAAGGGGGGCTGGCACCACTAGGGCATTTGGTGAATTTGATGCTGCCTATGGGGGTTGGGAGATAGAAGGAGAGCCGTATACACGTGAGCCTGGGACAGAATTTCACTGGTTCCGTTCACATATGTTGGGAGGGCGTACAAACCATTGGGGAAGGATTTCCCTGCGTTTCGGGCCAAAGGATTTTAAAGGGAAAACCCGGGACGGTCATGGTGAGGACTGGCCAATAGGTTATGAAGATGTAAAGCCATATTACGATAAGGTAGATAAATTAATAGGGGTATTTGGTACCAATGAAGGGTTGGAGAACGATCCGGATGGTTTTTTCCTTCCGCCACCAAAACCAAGATTACATGAGATTTTCTATATAAATGGAGCCAAAAAGGCCGGAATACCTACTATTCCAGGTAGACTCTCCATGCTTACCAAAAGAATCAATACGGAGCGTGGTGTGTGTTTCTACTGCGGACAATGCTCACGTTCCTGTTCTGTTTATGCCGATTTCTCATCCGGGAGTTGTCTTATATTTCCAGCGCAAAAAAGCGGTGGGAGAATTAAATTATTCGTCAATTGTGTAGTGCGGGAAGTTACCACTAATGAGGAGGGTAAAGCAACAGGGGTGTCGTATATCAGTAAAGACGATAGAAAAGAGTATAAATTAAGAGGCAAGGTTGTGGTGCTGGCAGCTTCTGCCTGTAGTTCCGCCCGTATTCTTTTAAATTCCAAGAGTAAACAGCACCCCAACGGATTGGGAAATAGTAGTGACCTTATAGGTAAATATTTGCATGATTCTACCGGAGCCAGTAGGGCTGCTTTTGTTCCGGCGTTGATGAACAGAAAAGTATCCTATAATGAAGATGGGGTGGGCAGTAACCATGTGTACTCTCCTTGGTGGGGAGATAACTCCAAATTAGATTTCCCGAGGGGGTATCATATTGAAGTCGGCGGGGGTATGAAGATGCCCGGATATGGCTTTAGTTTTAACCCCAACGAGTTTAATAAGTTCTTTGGTCTTAAAGTAGGAGGTTATGGGGCCAGTCTACATGATGATGTTAAAAAATACTACGGATCCGTATTGGGAGTGGCCGGAAGGGGCGAGAGCATAGCCCGCAAGGAAAATTATTGTGAAATAGACCCTACCACGGTAGATCAATATGGTATACCGGTTTTAAGGTTTAATTACAAATGGTCAGACTTGGAGATCAAACAGGCCAAACATATGCAGGATACCTTTGAGGAGATTTTTCATAATTTGGGGGCTGAGCCATTAGGGGAAAAGCCAGGTAAAGATCGCGATTACGGATTGGAAGCCCCTGGTCGTATTATCCATGAGGTAGGTACCACTAGAATGGGCAATGACCCAAAAACATCGGTCACCAATAAATTTAATCAATTGCACGATGTGGATAATGTATTTATTGTGGATGCAGGACCATTTACTTCCCAGGCAGATAAGAACTGTACTTGGACCATTCTGGCATTATCTTGGCGCGCCAGTGACTATATTATTGAACAATTAAAACAGCAAAATATCTAGATCATGGATAGAAGAAAGAGTATACAGACAATAATTCTTGGAGCAAGTGCGTCTGCCCTGGCCTTTCATGGTTGTAAGACAGATGGACCGGATACGGCTAAGGAAGCCGTTGCGGCAGCAGAAGACACCCATTACTTTGGCCGTACCCCAGAGGAATTGGAGCTTATAGAAAAATTAAATGCAGAGCAGCTTTTTACCGAGCATGAAATGGAAACCATAGCGGTATTGAGTACCGTAATACTTCCGCCAAGAGAGCCTAATGGAGGACCTATTGAGGCAGAGGTTCCGGAGTTTATTGAATTCATGGGCAAAGATATCCCTGAGATGCAGCTCACCCTTAAAGGAGGGCTTATGTGGTTAGACCATAAGAGCAATACAGATTTCGGAACCGAATTTAAGTTGGCTACCCTGGAACAACAAAAGCAGATACTGGATACCATCTGTTACCATGATCCGGAAAAGCCCTTGGATGTACAACCGCTAGAAATACAATTTTTCTATTTAATGCGCGGATTAACCGTTTGTGGCTACTACTCCTCCAAGGTAGGAATTGCCGAACTTGGCTATAAAGGAAATACACCCAACGTATGGGATGGTGTACCAAAGGACGTGTTGGACCAACACGGCGTGGCCTATGATCCTGAATGGGAAGCCAAATGTATAGATCAGAGTACTAGAAACGAAATAGCTACCTGGGATGACCAGGGCAACCTGTTGACCTAGGTCCCTAATAAAAATTGTAGCTAAAAAGGCTGTGTAAATATGCCTATAGAAAATAACAAGCCTCGAAACCGGGGCTTTTTTTATATTTGAACAAAAGGAAACAGTGAGAAGTAGATCCGTAAAAACAAGTTATATTATTAAGGGAGCACTTTCTAAAGGCGTGGTGCTAATGGTCTTGGTTTTTTCTTTTGGCTGCAAAGAAAGGGTAGTCAATAAGCATCAAGACAGGGCTACTGAAATGGTATTGGAGGTCGCAGATTCAGTAAAAGTCCAAAAGCCGCAAAAGGAGGAGGTGCCAAAACCCGTACTGAAATCACTTGATGGCCTGGCCGACACCTTGTTTGTTAGGCTTGCCGATTACAGCGCTGATTTTGATTATGATCTGCGCTATGCTACAGAAAATAATTTTCTTAAGGCCAAGGTGTATGATTGCGCTGAATGTTACACTAGGGTAAAAACGGCCAGGGCATTGTTATTGGCCAACAAGGAATTTATGG
>JBFHGV010000543.1:0-3170 GCA_041582955.1 Arenibacter sp. | reverse complement strand
TCAATATCCTCCGGTTTTAAGTCTAATGGCGATTTAGGGTCGTCTGTCCATCGTAAACCACTTGGATTCCCGGCAAAATCACCCACTTCCAAATGGGTCATTCTACCAGAACCTACCCAATCCCCTTGATTCTCGGTATAAAAATAATCGCCTTCAGCATTTACATTGAAACCTGCAGGAGACCTTAAACCAGTTGCAATAGGGGTCATTTCCCCTTCAGGTGTAATTTTTAGCATCCATCCCCTCCATTTTACCAAACTGGCGCCGTGGCCAGTCCAAGATAAATTTAAGGTGACCAACATATCCCCATTGGGTAAAATTAACGGTCCATAGGAATAATCGTGGTAATTGCCGGACAAAGGCCATGAATATATGGTTCTATAACGATCAGCTTTTCCGTCTCCGTTCCTATCATCCAATCTAGTAAGTTCCCCTCTTTGGGAAAGGAAAAAACCATTGTCCTTATAGGCCAATCCCAAGGTCTCGTGCATCCCATGTGCATATCGCTTATAAATTGGGTTTAGACTATATGGGTTTTCTATTAACCATACCTCACCTCTTCTGGTAGACACTCCCAATTTATCGTCATCGGTAAATGCCAAACCTCCTACTTCCAACACAATGTCTTCTGGAATGGGCACATCCACTATTTTATAATATTCCGATTCCTTTTTGGCCATTTCAGAACTTTTCTGTCCAAATGTAGCTTGTATTGTTCCCAATAGGAATACAAAGAAAACTGCCTGTCTTAAAATCTGCATAATTGGTTGTTTTGGGTTACCAAATAATATTGTATGTAATGTTCCCATTTCCTGCGGGTATTTTTAGAAGTAATTCCTCCATTCCATTGGATTGGCGTATTATAGGTTTTAAATCACCATTTCCAGAAAAGTCAATAAAATAACTCTCATCATTTACAATGAATGTACCGTCTTCGAGCTTTTTAATGGACTCTCCCTCGGCAATTTTATGCCAGATGTCCTTATTCCCATCAAATACGATGGTGCGCACAAGTCCTCTACCATCGTTAGATGAAACAAATGAATTGCTTATAGACACTCCTTCTTCTTGATGTAAAAAAACCGGCAGATCATTGTCTCCCATTTCATAGCCCAATGGTTTAAACTTAATGTTGGACGGAATGCTATCTGGCCAAACCGTTCCTTTGTTCTCCAAAACCATAAAATCCGGGTCACCATGAAAGGATACCGAAAATCCCTTTGGTTCCGCCAACTGATTAGTTCCCCTAAGGTGCCACATTTGGGTAACATCCAGAAAATCTCCTTGCCATACCTGCAATATAGCCCCCCTGCTTAAATCGTATGAATAATTTATATGACGAGCATCTCCAACAGCAATACAATGAGTTCTTTTTTCTTCCTTATGCATCATATATCCCCGTTGCGTAACAGGCTCTTCTCCCACCTCTATCAAGATATTGCTTTTGGACCCTCTACTGGATGAACTTAAAGAGTTCTTTGCATGTAGAGGCATATTTTGCATTTCTGGCCCTTCCACCATAATACCAAAACCGCTGTACCATGGATAATTTTTATTGTAAATAAAAGAAAACGGTATTTTCCCCTTTTTAAGCTCAATTTTCCCTATTCCAGGCGTCTCCAAATCAAACTTGCCATCTAGGTCTACAACAGTGTCCTTACCTATTATCAACAAGGCACCACCATGATTTAAGCCAATATTAAAAAGATAAGTTCCTGTATTGGGAACGTCCATTTGCCCTTTATAACTGAGTATTCTTGTTACCCTCTTCCCAGTTACCATATTGGCGGAGATACTATCTACCTTTCCCTCACCCACTACCGTCAGCGTATCCAAACCTCCAATAACCTCGGAATCACTTTCGTATTCTGTCATGTACATATCACTCAAAGCAAGTTTTTTAGCTTCGTAGGTTTTATACTTCACATTTCTTATGGCAACGGGACCGTGATCTCCTTGAAACATCAATGGACCTCTTGCTTTTTCATCCACAAAAGCTGAAGCTCTTGTTGGCTCGGTAACCTCCACATTTTCTTGAACCAAAACCCCGTTTAACCAGACCTCCTGAAAAATGGCGTTTTTGACCTTCTCACCCGCATCATTAAACTTAGGGGCGTGAAATATAATTTTAAAATGTTGCCAAAGACCGGGAGATTTTGAAGCATTGGTACTAGGAGAGCTCCCCTTAAAACCCTCGTCCGTATTACTATCAGAACTTTGATAGATACCTCCCATGTCCGCATAAGTTGTCTCTTTTACCCCCCAACTATCAAATAATTGCACTTCATATCTACCTTGAAAATAAATACCCGAATTGGAGTTAAGGGCCATCATAACATCAAGTTCTATTTCAATATCCCCATGCTCAAAATTTGTAAAAATATGTCCAGTATTGTCCTCTCCAACTGGAATATTGGCCAAAATCCCCTTTCCTTGGGAAGATTTTAAAACTTTATCCTTAGATCTATCTGCATACACATCACCTACAATCTTCCAATTATTGGTCTTTACCTTGAACAGGGATAGGTCATCCAATACCAGCTCAGTAAGAGGCAAATAATCCTTTATTTTTGGAGATTCTTCAGTGGTTGTCGCAATATCTTTGGATGGACGATCGCCACATGAAAGAAAAAGTAGCAACAACCCACCTAAAAGTAATGGAGTTTTCATAAAATTGAAGCTTTAGTTATTTGAAACAGTAGTTCCAAGTTTTAAATATAAAACTATATGATAAAAAATTATAATATACATCCTACTTGTCCTTACACATAATTCATTAAAGCCCCTAAACTCAAGGGCTATAGGTTACGAAAAGGTTTTCGTAACTTTTTGAAGTCATTTACAAAAGTAAGGTATAAGAAGACCCTATAATTAAAAATAATCTTAGTGCCATGCGCCTAAATGCGATTTTTTTAATGTAGCAATGGGTTCAATGTAGCAATTTGAAAATGTAGCAATGGTCTACGGTGGCGACCAAACTTTTAATCTCTCAATGACAGCCCGTTGCTGCAAGCGAAGCGGAGCAGGAACGGTTGCTGGAATTAATCACGCACTAGGCGTGCCCTTTTGTAGGATATGGCACAAAAAAAAGTCCCCTCATCTGATGATGAAGGGACTTCAAAAAAAGGGATCAATCTCAAAAGTTGGGTCTAAAGTGAATAATTTATTTC
>JBFHGV010000542.1:0-3171 GCA_041582955.1 Arenibacter sp. | reverse complement strand
GACAAGAGTTGTCCAAGAGGTATTTGGGTAAAGTATTATGAAAGGTATTTTTAGACGATACTACCCCACTTAAAACGGAAATCTATTTTAAGCCAATCTAGGCAGAATCTACAATTTTCTTATCCAAATATTTCTAAACTGGGTTTTATTTCCGTGATCCTGAAGGGTAATTACATCATCTCCATGGGCAGAGGGATAATTATGCAAACCGGTATAGTATGTTATTCCATTTATCACCGTATTATTTTGGACCAGCACACCATTGTGCAACACCGTTATTGTTGCTTTTGTGTCTAACCTACCGTCTTCCTTAAAACGGGGTGCCCTGTAAATAATATCGTAAGTATTCCATTCCAGTGGACCGCGCATGGCGTTTACCAATGGAGCCTCATCCTTGTAAATACTTGCTGCCTGTCCGTTGCGATAGGTGCGGTTGTTATAGGAGTCCAAAATTTGCAACTCATATCTGTTTTGCAAAAACACCCCACTATTGCCCCTGCCCTGACTATGGCCCTCAACCACATCCGGGGCACTAAACTCCAAATGAATTTGGCAGTCCCCAAATTTCATTTTCGTGCTTATACCTCCAGATCTGGGAACTACCTCCATATGGTCATTGTCTACAATCTTCCATGGTGCCGGCTTAGAATTATCATTTTTACTTACCCACTGATCCAAATTGGTACCGTCAAATAGAATAATGGCATCGGATGGGGCGTCCCCTAATTTTTTTCCTGGGGTCACAACCTCCACCTCTGGTTCCCATATCTCGGTCATTTGTGGTTTCATGGGCATGGGCGATACTTCTGGAGGGGTAACTTTATTAGAGTCTTGAGCTCCCATAGGAATGGCTAGGGTTATAGCAATTAGGCTCAGGAAAGAGGTTTTTACATTCATGATCTTTTGGTATTTTAATTTTGATTTAATAATTTTTAAAAAAATAAATATAGACATATTGCTCCATTTTGCTAATTGGTAACAGTATATTTCAAATTAGTAGGGCCAATATACCAGCTGAATTCAGGTTTAAGGCCTAGGCAAAACCAACATATGTGGGCAAGCCGCTTTTCTAGGACAACTGATTTTTTATGATTTCCACCATTTTATTGGCGCGCAATTCCACTTCATCCTCTGACCAACCCAATTTTATTAGACAGGATATATTTCTCCCTATCCAATGATCCGATTTTGAAAAGTTGCACACGCTGTAGTTTGGCAGCCCTTCCTTTATCTCTTTGGATAGACCTACCAAACTTTTCAAATCTTTTAAGTGCTCCCATTTCCTGTAGTAGTGCCAATTATTGTCATACCAATAAAAACATCCATCAAGTCCATTATCGGCAAAGGCCTTTACGGTTTTACGGGCCAAATTTTCATCGGGCATAAAAAAACTAAGGAATGAATAATTCTCTTCCCCCTTCCCTGGAACTCTTCTAAAGGTAATCTCCGGAATCTGCCCTAAGGCGGCTCTTAATACGGAATAATTATACTTCTGGGAAGCTATAAAATCGTCCAAACGTCCAATTTGCGCAAGCCCTACGGCAGCATGTAGTTCTGAAATCCTATAATTATAGCCCAAAATAGGATGGCCTTCAGCTCCCCTATTGGTACCTATATGATCATGACCATGATCGGAAAATTGATCGGCACGAACATAATACTCCTCATTGTTGGTAATAAGGGCCCCACCTTCCCCACAGGTAATGGTCTTTACATAGTCGAACGAAAAACAACCTAAATCCCCATAACTTCCCAATGGCTTACCGTCGTAACTTCCTCCTATGGCCTGGCAGGCGTCTTCCACTAAGATAAGACCGTGTTTATTGCACAATGCTTGTAAAGGAGCCAAATCGGCCATTGATCCACACATATGAACCGGCATTATTACTTTTGTTTTTTCGGTAATGGCCTTTTCCACTGCAACTGGATCTAGAGTAAGGGTATCGTCCACATCCACTAAAATTGGTATGGCCCCAACCGACAAAACGGCTTCAAAACTCGCTACAAAGGTAAAAGTGGGCAGAATAACCTCATCACCAGCCCCTACCTTAGCACAGGCCAATGCAACTGTTAAAGCCGCCGTTCCACTACTAAGCAGTTGGGCATGATTTACCTGCATACGTTCTTCCAAGGCCTTTTCCAATTCCTTGGCCTTCCAATGGCCATTCCTATTGCCATCAAAACCATAGCGCATTAAAACCCCGCTATCCAAAACGTCATTTAACTGTTCCCTTTCTTGCGCTCCAAAAAGTTCAAATCCCGGCATATTTTAAAAGTTGATAAAGTAGTTAGTATATTAAGTTAAGATTACTGGCCATAGTAAGGCATTATGGTAGGTGCAGGATACTATCATCAATGTCCCTGCGTACTTTTTTCAGGGTAGCGAACATATCATCGTCTGCCCTATACCCTATTGGAAGTACCAGCACTGAAGTTAGCTTGTGTTGGTCCAGTTCCAAAATCTCGTCGTACCTTTTAGGCTGAAAGCCTTCCATAGGACAGGCATCCACTTCCTCCAAAGCACATACGGTCAATAAGGTACCCAGTGCCAAATAGGCCTGATTGGTGGCCCAGTCATGGACCTCTATCATTTCTTTCTTGGAAAAGTTTTCTACCAAAGCCCCCTTAAAGGGTTCCAATATTTCGTCCGAAGTGTTTCTAACCTGTTGTACCCTATTAAAATAATCGTGAATAAATTTTTTATCTATTTGTTTTTCTATACAGATTACAAAAACATGGGAAGCTTCGGCCACCTGATTTTGGCCGTAGGACAATTTCACCAACTCTTTCTGTAGTTCCTTATCCTGTACAACCAATAACTTTATTGGCTGTAACCCATAAGAGGTAGCGGTTAGGTTAAACGCTTGCTTTAGCTTCTCCAGCTTTTCTTCTGACACCAATTTGTTCTCATCGAACTTTTTTACGGCATAACGCCACTCCAATTTCTTGATAATATCCAAGGTAAATTCTTTTTTTATTTAAAACCTATAGTTCAGCACACCCCCACTCGGCCAGCTCGTCTCTCAGACCTCTTTAAGTGCTCTCTATCCATATCCCATCGCCCAGACTGGCTTCCAAGCCAAAGTTAAGCCTATTTCCCTATCCTGTATACTATATAAGCCAAAAAGTGTTTGGGCGGCGATTTGCCCAACTACATGCACCACGGCCATG
>JBFHGV010000541.1:0-3172 GCA_041582955.1 Arenibacter sp. | reverse complement strand
GTCTGTCATCAGACTGCTTTCGGTAATTTCTTGCAGTGTTGCCAGGCAGGCCGCTGCGATTACCGGATTGCCCCCAAAAGTAGTGATATGTCCCAGTTTAGGCTTTTCTTGTAGGCATTGCATCATGCTGTGCGACGCTACAAATGCCCCTACCGGCATGCCACTGGCCATTCCTTTGCCTATTACCAGGATGTCTGGTGTACAATTATAATGTTCAAAAGCGAATAATTTCCCGGTACGGCCAAACCCGGGCTGTATTTCATCCAGTATCAATAGCGCCCCTACTTCTTTACAGCGATCCTTTACTTTTTTAAGGTAATCCTTATGGGGTAAAATAAAACCTGCTCCCCCTTGGATGGTCTCTAGGACAACGGCAGCGGTTTTATGTGTTATTTTTTTTAAGTCTTCCTCGGAATTGAATTCAATAAAACCAATATCGGGGATAAGGGGCCTAAAGGCACTTTTCCGTTCTTCGTAGCCCATTAAACTAAGACTGCCCATTGTATTGCCATGGTAGGCTTTGTTTGCGGCCAATATTTGACTTCTGCCAGTATGTCGTCTTGCCAGTTTCAGGGCTCCTTCAATAGCTTCCGTACCAGAATTTACCAAATAGGTAGTCTCCAAGGGTGAGGGTAGCAGTTTGGCCAGTAGCTTGGTGTAGGCTACGGCCGGTTCTTGTATGTATTCCCCGTAGACCATTACGTGCATGTATTTTTGTGCCTGGTCCTGAACGGCCTTTACCACTCGGGGGTGACAGTGCCCTAAACTGCAGGCCGAAACCCCAGCAACAAAATCGAGATGGGCCTGGCCGGTTGTATCATAGATATAACTTCCTTTGGCATGGGAAATTTCCAAGGCCAATGGTTGTGGCGATGTTTGCGCCTGGTATTTAAAGTAATCCTCTTTCATCACCACCATTAATTTTCTACCATTCTGAAAATCCAAGTTTCCTCGGTATACTCCCCATTGTATTTGTTCTCCAAGGCATAGAGGGCCTCGTCCCATGTTTTGTAGTAACCCAAATATACGTAGTGAAAATTGTTGAATTTCCGATGGAAATATTTGGGTTCAAAGCCTTTTTTGGATAGCTTTTGCTTAAACTTTTTAGCGTTTTTCTTTATCTGGAAAACATTGGCAATTAGGTAGTAGCCAGGAGGTAGCCCGTCTTCTTGGTCTCCTTCCTCATACCGTTTCTTGGTTTCCTGCTCCAGTGCAACAGGTTTTGGGTCCTTGGATTTTTCACTTGGTTTAACTGAATCCAATTTTTTCTCAATAGGACTGGCTTTTGGTAATTTGGAAGCATTTATGGAATCGCGTCTCCTTTGGTCTTCTTCCGCTTCCTCAGGGTCTGCGTCCAAGTCTATGGGGTTGTCTACCCCCTGAATGGTAACTAGTTTAATATTGTTGTCGTCTTCATCAAATATGTCGTCCTTGGTAAGGATGCGCTCATCGCCACGCCAGATAAAACCTTTTAGCTTTCTACTGTTGTCAGGGAGATCCTTTTCCGGGAATATATCGCCGTCTGGATTGGTGATGAAGGTAATATCCTCTATCTCATTGTTGGCCATGGTTATTCTAATGGCACTGCAAATAGTTTTGTCTATACCTATAAGTTCTTGTTCGTCATTGTACATATAGTAGATAACCTCGGTGTTTTTAACAAGATCGATCAAATGGAGTTTGTTGTCTTCAAATTTTCCAAATAGATCTTTGCCCTTGGCCTGGTTATAGCCTACCTTGCTTACGGTGTCCAAGGCAATAATAAAAGCGTTGTTGATCACTTTTAAAGAGTCCAGTTTTTCGGTTTCCAGGTTGGACAGCAAATGAATGCTGTCTCCTGTCATTTGGTTTTCACCGTTCCAAATTATGGGCTTGGTGATCAATTGTGTTATCCCGGTCTTTTGATTAAAGTGTATGGAGTCGCACTTACCACTTAAATCGGTTTTATAAAACTTTGCATTTTTAAAAGCCCTGAGTATGCGTTGTTCTGGCTTTCCTGTAATCATTAAGGTGTCGCCATGCATGTATAGGGAATCCTGTTCCACCAAATTAATGGCTACCGCTCTTTTAGTGGCAAATACAGAATCCTTGGCCTTGTAGACCTCTGCATAATGGGCTTTGATCAATCCATTGTTAATGGTATCCCTTATGGTGATGTTGTTGGTGGCCGAAGCAAATTCAGATTTTTTGTCGAAGTATAGACTATCTCCCGTAATTATTCGGTTGTTATAGTCTATTCGCGTGTTTTTAATACCGTAGCCATTTTCTATCTTGGTGTCGTAAAATCCACGTTCGCAATACATTTTATAGGTTTCACCTGTGATGGTAGACGGACCGTATAGGTAGGCATTTTTGGAAGCGGTATAGTAATCCAATTGTTTTGAAACCAGATCAAATTCCGGGTTAACAAGATGTACGCTATCTATAAATTGGGATTTTTTAAGTTGTGTAAAATAACGTCCAATTTTACTGGTCAGGGTATTGCTAGAGTCTACCACAGTACCAAAGTCCTTATAGTAGGCCTCTTGTGTTTCCCTATTAAAGCGAAGGGTATCTGTGGTAAGGGTCATGCTGCTGTGATTTAGTACCACATTTTCCCAGGCCTTGGCAAGGTTGGCATTGCCATCGTAATCTATTTTTCCACTGGTCAATTGTACGGAATCTCCCTGTTGGAGCCTTATATTGCCTATAGCCTTTAGTTTATTTTCTTTTTGATAGTATATGGCTATGTCGCACCATAAATCGGCTCCCTCATGTTCAAACTGAACTTGTCGCTCATCCTTGCTAAAAATAGCTGCCCCGGGATATTGTTTTTCGTCCTTGGTGAAGTTGGCCCCGTAAACAATGTTTATTTGTTTGGTTTCCGTTTCCTGTTCTTGGGCGGAACTTTTCAAGATAACCGTAAATGCAAGCAATAAGAATACTAACTTATACAATGTTTAAAATTTTGACCAAAAATAGTATATTTTAAGGGAGGATAATACAGTTTGGGATAGTTTTAGTAAATCCTGGTATAACAAAAAAGCCACCTTTTAGGATGGCTTTTTTAATTATCGGTATATGGTCTGCGTTCTATCGGGACCTACAGAGACTATTTTAATGGGCACTTCCAATTCCTTTTCCAGAAACTTAATATAATCTATCAGGGTATCTGGAAGTTCATCGGATTTGC
>JBFHGV010000540.1:0-3174 GCA_041582955.1 Arenibacter sp. | reverse complement strand
GTTGATGGTGTGCGAATGAATAATGCTATTTTCAGGGGAGGGAATATCCAGAACGTTATTTCTATTGATCCCTATACTATTAGGAGTACCGAAATAATCTTTGGTCCCGGGTCTGTAATCTATGGTTCGGATGCTATTGGAGGGGTAATGAATTTCTATACCAACGACGCACAATTTTCAAAGACAGATAGTATACACTTTTTTGGAAAGGGAAATTATCGGTTTTCCACAGCCAATAAGGAAAATACTGTTCATGTAGACTTTAATTTGGGAAAGAAAAAATGGGCTTTTTTAACCAATATAACCTATAACGATTTTGATGACCTTAAAATGGGCTCCCACGGCCCAACATCTTATTTAAGGAACGGTTATATAGCCACCGTAGAAGGAGAAGATAAACTTATGGAGAACCCGTCGCCCAAAGTGCAAACTCCTACTGGGTACAGCCAAATAAATTTGATGCAGAAAGTGGCCTTTAAACCCAACAATAATTGGAATGCCAATTTAAGTACCTATTATTCGGAGACCTCGGATTACCCCAGATACGATAGATTGATAAGGCCATCCAAAGACGGAACGGGCCTGCGGTCTGCCGAATGGTATTACGGGCCGCAAAAATGGTTTATGGCCAATCTTCAATTTTATAAAAACGGAAAGAGTAAATTTTATGATGGCTTAAAAATTACCACGGCCTATCAAAAATTTGAAGAAAGTAGAAACGATAGGGGCTTTCAAGACCCTATTAAATATAAGACCCGGGAGAAGGTAGATGCCGTTTCTGCCAATGTTGATTTTGAAAACAAACGTATTGGAAACCTGAGGTTGTATTATGGGGGCGAATACGTTTTTAATAAAATTGGATCTAAGGGAACAGAATTAAATATAGAGTCTATGGAGCAGTTCGGATCGGCCTCCCGTTACCCGGACGATGCTACCTGGCAAACCCTAGCGGGCTATATAAACAGTGAACTTAAGGCAAAGCCCAACTTTACCTTTTTATCAGGTTTGCGTTATAGTCATGTGTGGATAGATGCCGTCTTTGACCAAACTTATTATTCTTTTCCTTTTGATAATGCCGATTTAAGTACCGGGGCATTAACCGGGAGTATAGGGTTTAGTTGGTTTCCCAAGGCAGATCTTCAACTGACCTTTAATGGTTCTACAGGATTTAGGGCTCCAAATATAGATGATGTAGGAAAAATATTTGATTCGGAACCGGGCTCGGTGGTAGTGCCTAATCCAGATCTGGAACCTGAATACGCCTATAACCTAGAGATTGGCGTCCAGAAAAATTTTAATGATAAATTAATGCTAAAGGGGGCTGCTTTTTATACTTATTTGGTAGATGCCTTGGTACGACGTGATTTTCAATTCAATGGAAGTTCTGAAATGGAGTACAATGGGGAGCAGAGCAATGTGCAGGCCATACAAAATGCGGCCAAAGCCTATGTCTACGGTTTTGAGTTTGGCTTGGATGCCTTTCTGACCCAAAGCGTATCAATAAATGCCAATCTTACCCTTACCGAAGGTGTGGAGGAAGAGGAGGACGGTACCAATAGCCCTGGAAGACATGTAGCCCCTACCTTTGGGGATTTTCATCTTATTTGGAATAATCAAAAATTAAAAACCGATCTGTTTTTGAATTTTAATGGAAAGATTGGCTATGATGATATGTCGATGTCCGAAATAACAAAAGACTATATCTATGCATTGAATGCAGAGGGAAACCCCTACTCGCCATCCTGGTACACTTTAAACTTTCGTTCGCAATATCAGCTCAGCAGTGCTTTAAAACTGTCCCTTAATTTGGAAAATATTACAGATCAAAGGTACCGTTCTTATTCATCGGGTATTGTGGCCCCTGGTGTTAACCTAATTTTGGGAGTGGGCTATTTGTTTTAAAAAATAAGGGACAGGTAGCCCAACCTGCCCCTTAATACTATTTGTGGGTAAGGATATTTATTCTTCAATTTCCTCTTTCGCTTCCTTGGCGGCTGCTTTGGTTTGGTCAACCGCCTTTTGTGTAGCTTTCTCTACATCGGTCCCAAGTTTTTGGGCTGCATCCTTAACGCTGTCCACCGTAGCCCCGGCTTTGCCCCAGGCCTCGGTTCCAGCTTTTTTCATATCGTCCCCAATTTCTTTGACCTCTTCCAGAGCCTCGTCTGCAGCCCCTTTTATCTCTTCTCCAACATCATTAAAATCGTCTTCCACCTCTTTAAGGGCTTTATTGGTCTTTTCCATAGCGTCTTCGGCCTTGTCCTTTGCTTCTCGGCAGGATGTAAGCGAAATGCCTAGTGTTAGCATTAAAATAGAACTTAATATTACTTTTTTCATGTTTTTAGTTTTAAGGTTTATATAGTGTCTGTTATTATAAAATACGTTGCATTGGGCTTTACGGATTTTTTAAGAGGTGAATAAAAGGTAACTATGGGCATATTCTAGTTATGGGTAGTTGTATTGTTGAAAGGGTGTTCTGTAATTCCAAAAAAAAATGTAAGAAAATTAACCGTTTATAGCGCTGTAAATCAGTGTTCTATAGGAAACTTGGGTTTTTTGGGTGTTTTTTTTGGTAGGGTAGGAAGGGTCTTGATTGTTATATAGTCAAATGTCTAAAATTATATTATTATGAAGAATTATTTAAAGATTTCAGGATTGGCTTTAATAGCTTTAGTAGGGATGATGTCATGTAATAAAGACGATGATTCTGCCATGGAGGCCGAAACGTACAATACCTCCTTTGAAGTTACGGATGCACCTATAGATAATGCTGATGTAGAGGCAGTATTTGTTACCATTGCCAATGTTTCGGTTGACGGAAAGTCTTTAGAAGGATTCAGTGCAACAACGGTAAATTTGGCAGCTTTGGTCAATGGAAAGACTGAGGCCTTGGGCAATTTGGACCTACAGGCAAAATCGTATTCAAATATTGTTTTTGAGTTGGATTTTGATCAAGATGTAGACGGTAATGCACCGGGATGTTATGTAGAGCGGGCCAATGGGGAAAAAGATGCTTTGGTGGCCTCGTCCAACAAAATTACCATTTCTGATAAATTTGAGGTACTGGCGAATGCTACCAACGTAATTGTGGTGGATTTTGACCTAAGGAAAACAATTAAAGAAGAGAAAGATGGGGCGTCTAGCGAGTTCGATTTTGTAACGATGAGCGAGTTGTCT
>JBFHGV010000539.1:0-3175 GCA_041582955.1 Arenibacter sp. | reverse complement strand
TTAGTTAATAAAATTATAGCCCCATATCTATTTAGAAATTATCTCGTAGAGGGACATCTTGGAATTTTAGATTCATTTTTTATAGTTATATATCAATATTTTTTGGGCAATTTATTAATTAACACATTTGGCAGCACCGGCTATAATCCATTACGGGCGATTTCTTGGTCGTAAATCCTTATCTTTAAACTATGGCATCGTTATCGGCGGAATAATCCTGCTGGATTATCCCGCAACAAGATCATAGCCCAGACCGTTCACCCTCCTCCACAATTCCCATTATTTTTCAAAATGTTGTTTCGTAACTTATCGTCCTGTATACAACTGCAGGTGGAAAATGAAGGCTGCTGTTTATTTTTTATACAATGGAATTTAAAAAATTCTACATTTCCTATGACTTTGGGGTATAATAGACCAATACCTGAAATTCCACTACAAAAGGTTAAAATATTATAGTATTGGTATAATTTACCGTAGGTTTCCTCTAGAAAGTTGACATATATTTATGGACCAAATAACCTAACCATTAAATGATATGTCTATGTAAAAGCTATACTTAGAAGTATTGAACATTTATTATGTAGCTGAGGTTCTTTTCATCATTTGTCTACATAATAGTACCGGGAGCTGTTTTGAGGATGCTATTTAATTAATGCTAGCCAACCTCGACACCTTGGCCCAGAAGAAGGTCATTTTCTTGGGAAAAATCAGAACGAACGCATTTTCTTACTTTTTTTGTCTTAAGGTCTACCGCTAACATTTTGTTAACAGATTAAGGCATTTCATTGCAATCATTTAATATTTAATGATAGTTCTGTTAACCTGTCCAAGGGATATTTGCGCTTATCAAAAATCAAAAAAATTTACAAACACTAAAAAATGAACAAAACTAGTATTGTTATGATATTTGCATTTTTTGCATTTGTCATGGGCCATTCCCAAGGAATTTTTTCGGGGACGGTATTGGATGAGAACAAAGTGCCTTTACCTGGTGCATCGGTTGTTGTTAAAGGTGGTGCAAACGGAGTGGCTACAGATTTTGATGGAAATTTTCAAATAAATTTGACCACAGGAAATGAGATTCTAGTGGTTTCTTATATAGGTTATATTCCCACAGAGATTTCTGTTGCCAATAAAACCTCCGCAGAAATAATCCTACTTCCCGATAATCAAAAATTGGATGAGGTGGTAGTGACTGCCTTGGGGATAACCAGGGCCGAGAAAAAGATTGGTTATGCTACCCAGAAAATGGATGTTGAGGTAATTGAGGAAATCAGTGCTCCCAATGTTGGTAACCTTTTTACGGGTCAGGTTGCCGGTCTTACGGTAAGTAACCCTACTGGATTATTTCAGAAACCCAGCTTTTCCCTAAGGGGGAAGTCGCCGTTGATCGTAATTGATGGTATACCTGTTGAAACCGATTTCTTTGATGTGTCTGCCAATAATATTGCCAATGTAAACGTGTTGAAAGGAACTACCGCCTCGGCGCTCTACGGGTCTAGAGGTAGAAACGGGGCCATTTTGATTACTACTAAAAATGCCAAGGCAGACGGATTGGAAATTACGGTGTCTCATAATACCATGGTTTCTGCAGGGTTCACTGTATTCCCGGAAACACAGACCGAGTACGGTAATGGTTCCAATGGAAAATATGAGTTTTGGGACGGTAAGGATGGAGGTATTTCCGATGGGGATATGATCTGGGGTCCAAAGTTTGAGCCAGGCGTACTCGTATCCCAATGGAACAGTCCCATATTGGACAGTGAAACCGGAGAAACTATTCCTTGGTGGGGTGATGTTTATGGAACTCAATATGACGATAAATCGCGCTATTCCAGAGTTCCAACACCCTGGGAATATCACAACAACCTGAAGGATTTCTTGGGTACAGGGTATATATCCACTACCGATTTTTCGGTATCCAGCAAATCAGAAAAAGGTTCGTTCCGCTTGTCTGGAAACTACTCAGATCAAAAAGACAGGGTGCCCAATTCAGGACTTAAAACAGGTGGGTTGAGTTTTAAATCTACCACCAATTTGACCAAATCGCTTACTTTGGACAGTAAGTTGTCATATAATAAAGTGTATTCGCCCAATTATCCACGTCATGGGTACGGACCAAAAAACCACATGTACACCATTTTAATTTGGATGGGAGATGATGTAAACGGAAAGGAATTGGAAGAACATATGTATGTTCCCGGGCAAGAAGGGTATAGACAGGCTAACTTTAACTACGCCTGGTACAACAACGTATATTTTGCGGCAAATGAATTGAACCAAAAATATGATGCCGATCTTATCAACGCGCAAATGGTTTTAAAATACAACATTGCCGAAGGCTTAAACCTGCAAGGAAGGGGATCAGCGGTTATTCAGGATATTTTTGAGGACAGACAAAGTCCTAAAACCTATTTAAATTATGGGGATGCCCGGGAAGGGGATTACAAAACATGGAATTCCAAAAAATTAACGGTAGATTATGATGTGTTGGCCTCTTATACCAAGTCGCTGAACGAGGACGTTTCCTTTGATATCAACGCCGGAGCATCTACTTTTTATAGAAAATACCATCAGGAGTACAATTCCACAGATGGACTGGTTGTACCTTTTGTATATAGCCTTAACAATACCAGTGGCAATGTTGCGGCAACTACCTACTTGGAGGAAAGGGCTACCAATAGTGTTTATGCTACCTTAGGTCTGGATTTATACAATGCGGTATTCTTAACGGCCGCGGCCAGAAACGACTGGTCCTCTACCTTGCCCAAGGAGAATAGGTCTTACTTCTATCCATCGGTTTCGGCAAGTACCGTAGTATCCAATTTTGTTACCATGCCAACTGCGATAGATTATCTAAAACTTTATGGTTCGTGGGCCCAGGTATCCAGTGACCTGGATCCCTATAGAACACAGGCCTACTATACCAATAACGGTGTTTTTGGAGGGAATGTTAAGCTGCAGTATCCCAATGGCCTGGTAAATGCCAATATTGAGCCGGAAACATCCAATTCCTTTGAATTGGGGCTTAGCTCAGCCTTCTTAAAAAATAGGTTGGCTTTGGACCTTACCTATTATAATGTGGTGGATACCAATCAGATCATTGACCTTCCTATCTCCAATACTTCGGGCTTTGAAAACCGAAAGGTAAATGGAAATGAATATACCACCAATG
>JBFHGV010000538.1:0-3184 GCA_041582955.1 Arenibacter sp. | reverse complement strand
CGTAAATGCCCTAAATGTAAACGTTACAATCCATACTAATATGGATATTTCCGTTAGCAACTATCTTGGAGCTATATTTTTATTTCATAATAGTCCCTAAGGGAATGTAACTAAAGGCCAACTATATAGGTTTCCTAAACCATAATTAACAATATAAGATTAACGAACTAACAATAGCTAGTTCCTTCCATTACCCATAATATACAGTAAATGAAAAATTATATTCTGTCAATAATCTGCATCTTGACATATATTTCCGTGAACTCCCAAAATAGCCTATCCGGAAAAATAAGCAACACCGAAAACCAAGAAGCGTTGGAACAGGTCTCCATATATTTTCCACAATTGGAAAAAGGCAGCATTTCCGATAGTGATGGAAATTATATGATTGATGCCCTACCAATTGGCACCTATAATATAGTGGCTTCATACATAGGCTTCCAAACTTATTCTGCTAGCATAACCATAAAAAAAGGCAGCAACAGCCTGGACATTTCCATGCTTCCAAGTGCCATTGAGATGGAAGAAGTTATTGTTTCTACCCCTTTCCACAAATTAGAACGGGAAAATGTAATGAAAGTTGAGTTTGCAAAGCTATCATCCCTTAAATCCCAAGGAGCACCTACCTTGGTAGAAGGCATTGGATCCATTCCCGGGGTAGATGTAGTCTCCACTGGAGTGGGAATAGGAAAACCAGTAATCAGGGGCCTAACATCAAATCGTGTTTTGGTTTATACCCAGGGTATTCGATTGGAAAACCAGCAATTTGGAGCAGAACATGGCCTAGGTGTCAATGAGGCTGGAATAGAGAGCGTAGAAGTTATAAAAGGTCCGGCTTCCCTACTGTATGGCTCTGATGCTATGGGTGGAGTACTTTATTTAAACCCAGAAAAATTCGCTATCAGCAACAGCACAGAAGGCGATGTAAACTTTAACTATAATACCAACACCCAAGGAATTAGCAGCGGAGCGGGCATAAGATCGTCTGGAGATAAATTTAAGTACCTCCTTAGATTGGCCACTGTAAACCATGTAGATTATGCTGCTGGGGATGGTAAAAGGGTTACCAATTCCCGGTTCAACGAAAAAGATCTGAAAATGGGATTAGGCTACCAAGCCACAGCCCTTAAAAGTGAAATAAGGTACAATTACAATCAGGCCAACCTCGGGATTCCAGAATCTATAGGACTACAGACCACCTCCAGAACACCAGATCTGCCCTACCAAAAAATAGACAACCACATCTTGAGTTCCAATACCAAAATATTCTTTAACAACTCCAATTTGGACATAACCCTTGGTTATATTAGTAATAATCGCAAGGAGTTTGAGGACCATCACCATGAAGAACACGAGGAGGAGCATGAGGAACACGAAGAAGAACATAAAGAGGAAGAAGGCCATGAAGAAGCTGCCCTAAACATGAAACTCAACACCTTTAATTACAATTTGCAATACCATCTTCCGGTATGGAACAGGTTTGAAACCGTGGTTGGAGTTCAGGGAATTCATCAGACCAATGAAAATTATGGGGAAGAGATTTTAATCCCAGACGCCACTACCCAGGACATTGGCTTTATGGGCACCACACATTTTCACCTCAACCAAAACAACGATTTTCAATTGGGATTGCGCTATGACCATAGAAATATAGACAGCAAGGCTTATGGCCTTTTGGGGGAAGAAGGATATATTGCCCCATTACAAAAAAACTTCAACAGCTTTAATGGCGCCTTTGGATACAAGAACAATATCTCGGAGCAGTTTACAGGTCGTATCAATGTAGCCACAGGGTTTAGAGCGCCTAATTTGGCCGAACTCACCTCTTACGGGAGCCACGAGGGAACCAACAGATTTGAAATTGGCAATGCCAACCTAAGGAACGAACAAAATCTTCAAATAGACTTAGCCTTGGAATTTAAAAATGAGCATTACGAGTTTTTTCTCAATGGATTTCACAACAGTATAAAAGATTACATTTATATTGCTCCTAGTGGTACATTTATAGATGAAACAGCAGTATATAATTACTTGCAGGAAGATGCCACGCTATACGGTGGGGAAATAGGATTTCATTTGCACCCCCATCCCTATGACTGGCTACATATTGAGAGTAGCTATCAAACCGTTGTGGGAGAATTACAGAGCGGTGAATCCTTGCCCTTGATACCGGCCAATAATTTAACCAATACCCTTAGGGTAGAATTTTTTAATAATGATGGTTGCTTACGTAACTCCAATGCCTTTGTGTCCTTGAACACCACCTTTAAACAAGGAAAAGTAGGTGTATTTGAAACCGTAACACCAGGATATTCCCTATTAAACGCGGGCTTTGGTGGGGACATAAAATTTCTTAAAAAATCCATGAATTTTAATCTTAGTGCCAACAACCTTTTAAACAAAGAATATATTTCACACCTATCCCGACTTAAAAGCGACGGCATATTAAATATGGGCCGATCGTTCACCTTGGGTATAAATATTCTTTTGTAACAAAACAATACGGCTTTACCACAGTTGGCCCTAAGCAATAATAAAATACCTAAAAAACTTACGGTTTGGATTTTTTCAGACCGTAGGTTATTTGTTGCCAAAATGACTTTGGGATCTTTTCATCCCCTTCAAAACCCAACGCTATAGTACCGCTATCTTCCGGGATGTAGTTGGTCTTAAAAATGTAGTCCCAAAGACTGAGGCTAATACCAAAATTAACACCATACCTCCCCTCTGGCAATTTATGTGCATGATGGTACAGGTGCATCACCGGGTTGTTTAAAAGATACTTAAAGGGCCCATAGGTAATCTTAATATTGGAGTGATTAAGATGACCTATGGCAATTGCAAAAAAATGAACCACATAGGCTTGTTCCGGTTCAAAGCCCCCTAAAATCATTACTCCGAAGGTCTTTAAAGGTTTATAAAATACATTTTCCATCCAATGGTACCTTAGGTGCGCAGCAAATCCCATCTCCTTAACACTGTGGTGTATTTGATGAAATTTCCACAAAAAGGCATATTTATGTAGGAGGATATGGGTAAACCATTGAACAAAATCCAGTACCAGAAAAAATATCGTTAATTGAATCCAGTTGGGGAATTGAGACAGATCCAAAATGGCCAAACTTCCTTGTTTGATCCCCAAATCATTAAACAACAAGCCCAAAACCTTATAAAAACCACTGAT
>JBFHGV010000537.1:0-3199 GCA_041582955.1 Arenibacter sp. | reverse complement strand
ATTGTATGTTGTTTTTCATTGTTTGTTGTACTTTAATTGGATACATTCCTAAGTTCTCCTTTACTATTTATTTTACCTTAACTACCTTCATTACGCCCTGCATAATTCGCCAGTGCCCTGGAAAGGTGCATATAAACGGATAATCTCCAGGTTCTGTTGGAGCATTGAATTTTAACACGGCTTTTTCCTCAGGGTTTATTATAGCCGTTGCAAATAAAACTTCGGGCATTTCCGGAACATAGTTTTTTTCTGCACCATTGGGGTCCATCGCCATTTTATCTGCCGCCATTCCAACTTTCTCCTTTGAGCCCAATTTTGTAACCACCAGATTGTGCTGCATAAAATCTGTATTTTCAAAAACCAGCTCAACCGCCTGTCCGGCTTCTACAACAAATTCGGTCAAATCAAACTTCATTTCATTTTTGATGGTTTTGATGTTGACGACCAAAGCCCCTGGGTTGTTATCCTCTACATTATTTGCCCCTGCTTTCACCTCATTGATATAGGTTTCAACCAGTAGCTCCGCCAATGGTTTATGGGCAAAGAGATCTTTAGCCTCGCTGGAAAAGTCCAGCTCCACTTCATATCTCCATTCTCCTGCCAGCGTTGTGTTAAACTGACCTGAATTGAAGACCATTTGTTCTTCTTTACCCCAGATTCCACCTCCGCCTCCAGTATCTTCTACCCGTACGGCAATAGCATTCTTACCGGCCTTTAAAATCCCCGCAGGGATGTTGTACACCCTGTTGGCCTTATAATCCTTTTCTGTTGCTCCTATCAACTTGCCATTTAAAAAGACCTTATCGGAATCATCTATTGGTCCCAAGGAAATGGTAGCTGTATCACCTGCTATATGGGCAGGAACATTTAGCTCTTTTCGAAACCAAATAATGCCATCCATTTGCAAACCGGCATCTTCTATCAACTGCGGAAGCAACATGGTCTGCCATCGGGAATCATCAAAGTCCATTGCCTGTCTAGGGCTATCTTTAACCGATCCTTTTCCAAAATTGGGATTGGAAGCCAAATAGGCAGCTACAAATCCTTTATGATGTTTGCTTCCTGCGGCGTATAGGGCCTTTGACAACCATCCGTCGGCAAGCAATTGTTTCTTATTGCTCAGCTCATATAACTGCCTCCCAATTTCCATACTGGGTTCCCTTTCCGCAAAATATAGTAAGGCCGCCAATTGCACCTCTGCAGCCTCATCCTCCAATATTTTGGTTTCAAGGAATAAGGAATCCGTTGCATTATTATTTGGCAATACCCCTATCGCCGCCTTCCTTACAGCTGCAGCGGGATGGCTCAATGCCGATTTTACAATCTCCATGACCTGGGTATCGGAAGAAATTGCCCCAAGCCCTTCCAAGGTCCACAGCCCGTGCAATGCTCCGGGATTAAGTCCCAACTCATCTACCTTCCTATTTTCAATCAATTTAATTAGCTGGGGCACAACCTCAAGGCTGCCATTTTCAACCAATAAGCGTTGCGCTGTCATTCTCCAGAACATATTATCGTGGGACAATGCCTCTAGCAAGCCTTCGGGATCGTTCCGGTCCAAACTAATTAATTTAGCCTCCTCCCTATATTTGGGCGATATTCGCCAAATTCGACCGTGAGACTTATCTCGCAGCGGGTTTCTGTAGGCATTTCCAGGTCCGTTAACGACATCATAGCCCCCTCTGTCCACATTAGGGGTGGGATTGTGCTGTATTATAAAATTATACCAATCCAAGACCCATACAGCCCCATCGGGCCCTACTTTGGCCTCTACCGGGGAAAACCATTCATCAGAGCTGGCCATTAAATTACCCCCGTCCTTTTCCAAATAGCCGGCACCTGCCTTTTCTATATTGGCAATATGTACCACTCCTCCGGTAGGCTCGCACACAAATGCATATTTATTCCAATATTCTTTAGGGAAGGTTCTGGCCGTATAAAAATGGTGCCCCGCAGCGGCCGTAAAACCTCCGAAAACATCTACCTGCCTCACATTTTGGGTTATGGGCAGCATACCATAATGTCCATCTATTTTTGCACTTCCCTTTAAGGATACCCCGGCCACCTCAACTAGGTTGCTGTTGGGTATCCCCAAAAATACGCTATGGGTATTATTGGCCGTGGATGCAAAGACAGCGTTATCCTCGGTAATCCCCAACCCCCAGGTGTTGTTGCTCGTATTCGTCAAAAATTCAAATTGCTCCATTTTCTTGTTGAAGCGATATATACCTTGACCAAATTTAAAGTCTTCTCCGGCAATGGTTCCTTCAAAACCCGAATACCCCACTACACCGTAAATACTATTATCAATTCCTGTTTGAAGGTTGGAAGGTCCTGCATGGGTATCAAAAACACCCCAACCTTCCATGACTATTTCCTTAACATCTGCTTTATCATCCCCATCGGTATCCTTTAAAAACAAAAAATATGGGGCCTGTGAAACCAATATCCCCCCATTTACAAAGGTAAAACTGGTGGGAATATTTAATTTATCGGCAAAAATGGTAAACTTATCCGCCTTACCATCACCATCGGTATCCTCACAAATTTTTATGCGATCGTCCCCCATCCCTTTGTCGTCCCGAACGGTATTGGGATAATCTACAGTCTCTATAACCCAAAGCCTGCCCTTCTCATCCCAATTCATGGCTATTGGATTAATAATGTTTGGTTCGGAAGCAAAAAGCTCCAACTGAAACCCAGCCGGAACTTGGATCAATTTTTCTGATTCTTCCGGTGTCAAGGGAAGTTGATATTTTGGTGCCGGGTCCCTTTTCTCGTAATTGGGGATATTGGCCATTTCCTTGTATTTTAACAATGGTATGTCTTTAGCAAATTCTTCCCAGTTCTTTTTTACCTGTTTGTCTATTGACCAAAGGATTCCCTCTTTAATAAGATTTTGAAAACCAGGTGTGCTCCAGGTCCTTTCATCATGTCCGTATGCAGTGTAAAATACCTTGCCCTTGCCATATTTTTTAACCCATGTCCACGGTTCGCGATGTTTTCCTTCAACCCTTTCCATTAAAACGGTGATATCATCGGCCAATTTATCATGAATATACGTCTCGTCCCAAGTATCGAATTCCCCCACCTTTTTCGTAATAGGATGAGTGCTGTTAACTATTTCGGCCGTAAAGGTATCCGTACCATGGGTCTTAAACTGCCCCCCTACCATATCTACATACTCCTCTGATTCATT
>JBFHGV010000536.1:0-3212 GCA_041582955.1 Arenibacter sp. | reverse complement strand
CGAAAACAAATCGCTTGAGGTTGGTCAGTTTTTCGGCTGCATCAAATAAGGCCATTGTCCCCCCGGTATTAATTTCCATTCCCCGTATATGATACTTGGAACAGTCCGGACTTTGATAGGCCCCCAGATGTATAATGTGGGTTGGATCTACTTTTAGTAAGGTCTCCTCCATGGCCTCATAATTGGCAACGTCCAAGGTGACAAACTCTAGTCTGGAATCCAGATCTTCTCCCAACCATAATTTTAAGGGGTCGGCATTATTGGATCGCGAAGCGATGACAATTTTCCCCACCTCCTTTGATTGAAGCAGTTTATAAATAGTTACCGACCCAATACAACCTGTACCTCCGGTAATGAATATTGTATGCATGTTATTATGCTTGTTTTTAGATATTAAAAAATAGGTCTACTGTGATAAGCTGAAGGACTAATTCATTTTTACCACTGCCTTCATGTTATTGGCTTTAATGGAATCCTCAAAAGCTTGGTTTATATCCTTAAAATCATATAAATCCGTATAATGTTCAGATGGGAAAATTCCGGTTACCATCAATTTCTGAGCCGCCATATAGTCTGCCCTACATGACCCCATAGACCCCCTCATATTCAAGGAAGTACGCGTTAGATGTGTAGCGTTGATGGCTACATCGGTTCCGTATGTGGCAATAACGCAAATGTCCCCTTCCGGTTTTACCACCCCAATGGCTTCGGTAAGAACGGGAGCCACTCCTGAACATTCTATTAGCAAATCTACTTTTCCATTAGAACCAAAGGGAATACCCTGCTCATCGGTAATACCATTTTGCAATTGTGAGGTCAAGGAATTTTCGGGTGATACTTCTATGGTTATAAAACCTCTTTCTTTGGCCCTCTTTAAGCGAATATCCCTATCATGGGCAATACCGGTAACGGCCACCCGTGCTCCTGCCGCTTTGGCCACTTCGGCAGACATCATCCCTATTATCCCACAGCCTGTAACCACAACATCCTGACCTGGTTTTATATCACATTTGTTATACAAAGCATTGGTTATGATAGAGAGTGGTTCTACCAAGGCACCTTGTTCTGGCGTTAGCCCTTCCATTAAGGGCACTACACGATCGGACTCCAATACTACCTGCTGACCAAAACCACCGTTTCTATGAAAACCAATAATTTCCTTTTTTGGACATAGATTCCATTTGGACACACTGCATGCGGGACAATCCTCTTCCCTACACCCCAACATAGCCAAGGGGGTAAAAATATCCCCTACCTTAAGATCGCCATGATCCCCGGGTCCCAGTTCCAACACTTGAGCACTAAATTCATGCCCTATTACCCTTGGGCGTTGCACCCAATCAAAATTGGCCTTGCCGATTGTTGCACTATTGTCCGAACCACAAATCCCCGTATACAAGGTCTTGGCTAATATCTCCCCTTCCTTTAGTGGTGGAATTTCCATGTCTACCACCTCAGAATTACTCAGTACAGACTGACCGGTATTAGGGTATATTTTTTCATTGGTTTTAAGACAAAAACCTTTTATAGAATTGCTCATTGGGATTATTTATTATTATAAGTTTAATTTGAGGCTTAAAAATTAGTCATTTAATTTTAAACCGTATTAAAATACTACCATTTTACACCTGTATCTTTCCAGCTCTTGGTCTTGGCCGATTCCAAAACAGCTTCGCAAACTTTTTGTGTTTCCTGGGCTTCTTTGAAGGTAGGGGAACAAGGTTTGCCTTCACTCAATGCCTTGAGGAAGTCCGCTATTTGATGTACAAAACTATGTTCATAACCTATTGAAAGTCCTGGCACCCACCATTTGTCCATATAAGGATGATCTCCATCCGTTACATGAATGGAACGCCATCCTCTTTCCTGTGATTCATCTCTATGATCAAAATACTCCAAGCGACTAAGATCGTGAAGGTTCCATTTTATAGAAGCGTGCTCACCATTTATTTCAAAGGTATAAAGGGCCTTATGACCTCTTGCATAACGTGTAGATTCAAAAATACCCAAAGAACCGTTATCAAAATGACAATGGAACATACAGGCATCATCTATGGTAACCTCTTGTTTGGCTCCGGTACCGGTATGCACACGTTCCTTTATAAAGGTTTCGGTCATGGCAGAAACATCCTTTATTCCTCCATTCAGCCACATAGCTGTATCTATACAGTGAGCCAACAGATCACCGGTTACCCCTGAACCTGCGGCCGCATTGTCTAAACGCCACAAAGCTTCCCCTCCTTGGGGAAGTTCTGGACTAATGGTCCAATCCTGTAAGAAATTGGCTCGATAATGAAATATTCTACCCAATTTTCCCGCATCTATAAGTTGTTTTGCCAAAGTTACGGACGGCAGTCTTCTGTAGTTAAAATATACCGTATTGGGCACTCCTGCTTTCTCAATTGCATCTACCATTGGCTGAGCTTCCTCAACGGTTCTGGCCAACGGTTTTTCGCATAACACCATTTTTCCCGCTTCGGCAGCAGCAATGGCTATTTCTGCGTGCATATTATTGGGCGTACAGATGTCAATGGCGTCAATATCATCACGGGCTATCAACTTTTTCCAATCGGTCTCTATGGATTCATAGCCCCATTGATCTGCAAAAGCCTGGGTTCGCTCTTGGTTACGCCCACAAATGGCCTTTAAAACAGGTTGATATTCCAGTTCGGGAAAAAAATTGCCAACCCTACGATAGGCGTTGGAATGGGTCCTTCCCATAAATCCATATCCTACCATTCCTATTCGTAATTCTTTCTTACTTGACATGTATATGCTATTTTATATTTTATATTAATAATTAGTAAAAAAACAACTGTAAAACTTCTTGTTATTAGTCTTTATGGTGCCTCGTACCAACCATGCTGTTGACGCACCTTGATCATTGCCCCTAAAATATCATTCCAAGTTTTAGGTTGCATCATAACATCATTGGGAAACATACATCCATCCCAACAAATATGTTTTAATTTTTTGGTAAGGTTACCGTTTTCGTCACGCAACCAATGACCGGCATCTACTGCTATATCCAGCTTACCATTGGGATCTGATGCCTGGCAGTGTCTACCTGTTTTGTCATGTGAACCTGATCCAAAAACGGTACCATCGTTCTGTGCCACATGAAAATCAATGGTCCATGGTCTTAGGGCCGCAGTCAAAGTCTTAAGCCCTTCGGTCAAGGTTGCCCTATCATTCCAGTCAAAATCTTTGGG
>JBFHGV010000535.1:0-3213 GCA_041582955.1 Arenibacter sp. | reverse complement strand
TAAATTTTATATTTACATAAAACACTTTAAATATATGGTATTGCGTTATATATATTATTTTTTTATTTCGTTTAATTTTAACTTCCCAAAAACAATAATTTCATGGTGGGCCGCTGGTTTCAGATTGACCATACTCAAGTCAATAGACTTTTAATACAGCCACAAAAAGAGCATCAGCATCAATTTATAGACCTTCCAAACCACATAAAACCATTTACTTCAAAGCCAAATAATAGTATTAAACAAATATAAGGTTTGTTGTAGCTGATACACCCCTAAATATTATCGGAATTATAGTATATGTTAACGGTTTAGCTTTTATTAAAGCTCACTGTCTTCAGGTTTTAATTGGGTTATTAAAAAATATCATAAGACCGGTTTCTACAATTATGTCCAGGTAGACAATTTCTACCAAGTGCCTACATGACAGGATCTCCAAATAACAATCGATGACCAACAGGGATGTGTATGAATTCCTATATAGCCCTAAATGCCTTCTGACATTTTGCCAAAAAAGTTAATAATTCATGTATCTTGTCAGAATATTACATTAACCATAAATTTGAAAAACAATGCTCAGGGCTACCCTTTTTCTTATTCTAGCAGTTTTTCCACTATGCAATCATGCTCAGACTGTACCGTACAGGACATCGGAAAACCTATTTTACTACAATTCCCAAACTGCTGACCAGACAACCTATATGAAAGAAAAAAACCTTTTGGATGTTTACTATCCAGAGGTAGATTACAAAGTTCCAGTGATTGTATGGTTTCATGGAGGTGGACTAACAGCAGGGCGAAAGGAAATTCCCTTAGCCTTAAAAAACAAGGGGCTTTGTGTAGTAGGAGTGGGGTATAGGCTTTCGCCCAATGTAACTGCGGAAACCCGTATTGCCGATGCTACTGCTGCCATAGCATGGGTATTTAATAACATTGAACGTTATAATGGTGACCCCAACGCCATATTTGTCTCTGGACATTCGGCCGGGGGTTACTTGGCGCTAATGTCTATTATGGACAAAAGTCGACTAAAAAAATACAATTTGGATTCAGACCGGGTAGCTGGCCTGGTACCTTTCAGCGGTCACACTATTACCCATTTTGCAATAAGAAAAGAGCAAGGTATTCCGGGAGAAAGGCCCCTAATTGATAAATGGGCACCCTTGTACCATGTCAGAAATGATGCACCTCCAATTTTGTTGATTACAGGCGACCGTGAAAAGGAAATGTTAGGGCGTTATGAAGAGAATGCCTATTTCTACAGAATGATGAAAGTTAACGGACATCCAGATGTAACCTTGTACGAAATGGACGGTTATGGCCATAATATGACGGAACCGGCCTTTCCACTACTGGTAGATTTTGTAAACATGAAAACCAATATGAAATAGTCATCTAAACACTAACTACCTCTTTTCCGATTTATGTCCAACAAAAATACGTTAGCCATTTTTTTAAAGCTCAATCAACAGCACTCATTAACACCCTATATAGAAACCGGTTTATTTATGATAATAAAAATAAATTTAATTTAAACAATACATCCCATGACCTGCTGTGCAAGACCAAATGGAATGTTCTCCAATTACAAGGGAACAAGATTAATTTAAAAGTAAAATCAATAGCAAGAACCATTATTTTTGCAATAACCCATTTTCCCGATTACTATGAATTTAACGATAGAAAATATATTATTGGTTGGCTCCATTCTGCTGTTTATAAGTATAGTAGTTGGTAAAACCTCCTATAAGTTTGGGGTGCCTACCTTGTTGCTCTTTTTAGGAATAGGAATGCTTGCAGGGTCTGATGGTATTGGCGGGATACGTTTTGATGACCCAAAACTAGCCCAATTCATAGGAATTGTATCCTTAAATTTCATTCTATTTTCTGGAGGCTTGGATACCAACTGGGGTTCGGTTAAACCCATCCTTAGGGAAGGGCTGTTATTGTCTACCTTGGGCGTTTTGCTAACGGCCTTATCACTAGGAACTTTCGTTTGGTTTGTTACCGACTTTAGTATTTACGAAAGTATGCTATTGGGATCTATTGTATCCTCTACCGATGCCGCTGCCGTATTCTCTATACTGAGATCCAAGAGTTTAGCCCTTAGAACCAATCTAAGACCAACCCTGGAGTTGGAAAGTGGAAGTAATGACCCTATGGCCTATGTACTTACCTTGGCATTTTTAACTTTGGTAATCCATCAGGACAAAAGTGTGTATTCCATTATACCCTTATTTATCCAACAAATGGCTCTAGGAGCTGCTGGCGGATTTGCCTTTGGAAAATTGAGCAAGTTGGTAATTAACAGAATTAGCCTGGGCTTTGAAGGACTTTACCCTGTTTTGGTCATTGCCTTAATGTTTATTACATTCTCTGCAACAGATTTTGTAGGGGGCAATGGTTTTTTGGCCTTATATATTTGTGCCGTGTATTTGGGCAACCAAGATTTGATACACAAAAAGACCATCTTAAAAATGTTTGATGGTCTGGCTTGGTTAATGCAAATAGTGCTGTTCCTAACCTTGGGGCTACTTGTGTTTCCTACCCATATTATCCCCTATATGGGTATAGGCTTACTAATTTCATTGTTCTTGATCGTTGTAGCCAGACCTGTAGGCGTTTTTATAAGCCTTATGTTTTTTAAAATGAGGCTGAGGAGACGTTTTTATATTTCATGGGTAGGTTTACGAGGGGCTGTTCCAATTGTGTTTGCCACCTATCCATTATTGGCAGGTATTGAAAAGGCTGAAATTATTTTCAATATTGTTTTCTTTATTTCGGTTACCTCTATTTTAATTCAAGGCACCACATTATCGGTCGTTGCAAAATGGCTTGGTGTGGCCATACCGGAACAAGCTAAAAAATTAACACCAACCGATCTATTGTTATCCGACAACCCCAAAACCATAATGAGGGAAATTCCCGTAGGTTCCCAATGCTTTGCTGCCAATAAAAAAATAGTAGAACTGGGATTTCCAAAGAATGCTATTATTGCCATGATTAAAAGAGGGGATAAATACATCACGCCCAGTGGTTCTACCAAAATAGAAGACGAAGATACTTTGATTGTACTGACCGATAAAATGAAGATTCTTGATGAAGTGTACAAAACACTTAGGATAGAGGAGAGGCTACAGATTTAAGGGTAGGGGATAACCATCAAAAAAAAAAAAAAAAAAATTGGAAGCCTCCCCAAGAGACAACCACCGT
>JBFHGV010000534.1:0-3216 GCA_041582955.1 Arenibacter sp. | reverse complement strand
GGAACGTGGTGCCCTATGGACATAGAATGGGCCATAGACGGACTCACCAATGAACTCTACATAGTGCAGGCAAGACCGGAGACCATTCACTCACAGGAGCAAACAGCCAGTATTAAGGAATATGAAATTGAAGGGGAAGACCGCTTGGAAAAAAAACTTATTCTTGAAGGGGTTGCCGTAGGGGATAAGATTGGCAATGGCAAGGTTCATCGCATCTTTTCCTTGGACGGAAGGGATGGTAGTGCCGACGAGACCGATTTTAAGGAGGGAGATATTTTGGTTACCGAAATGACCGATCCGGACTGGGAACCCCTTATGAAAAAAGCCTCGGCCATCATTACGGAAAAAGGAGGAAGAACATGTCATGCCGCTATTGTGGCTCGGGAAATTGGTGTTCCCGCTATTGTAGGGGCGGCAACGGCCACTAGCCTACTCCAAAACGGACAGGATATAACGGTTTCCTGTGCCGAGGGCAATGTTGGTAAAGTATATGATGGAAAAATCAATTACAAATTGCACGAGACGGCCTACACCGCATTCCCCAAGACCAAAACACCAGTCTTGATGAATATAGGCTCTCCGGAACTGGCATTTCAGTACAGAAAGATACCCAATTCTGGGGTTGGTCTGGCAAGGGAAGAGTTCATAATCAACAATTATATAAAGGTACATCCCTTGGCACTGCTAAAACACAAGGAACTCAATGATCCGGCGCTTTCCAATTCTATTGCAGACCTGATAAAAGGCTACGAATCAGAGGAAGCATTTTTTATACATAAATTGGCACAAGGTATCGGGAAAATAGGCGCTGCCTTTTACCCCAATAGGGTAATCACCAGATTGTCCGATTTTAAGACCAATGAATACTACAACCTTTTGGGCGGTAACCATTTTGAGCCCAAGGAAGAAAATCCCATGATTGGATGGAGAGGAGCCTCACGCTATTATTCGGAGACTTTTAAAGAGGCTTTCGTCCTAGAGTGTAAAGCACTTAAAATGGTAAGAGACCAATTTGGTTTGGAAAACATCACGGTAATGATCCCTTTTTGTAGGACCCCGCAGGAACTAACCAAGGTATTGCAGATTATGGAGGAAAATGGGCTAAAGAGAGGGGAACGCGGTCTGGAAATTTATTTAATGGCAGAATTGCCCTCCAATGTAATCCTGGCCCATGAGTTTGCGCCTATGATAGATGGCTTTTCCATTGGATCCAATGATCTTACCCAACTCGTACTAGGGCTGGACAGGGACTCCAATTTGGTTGCGCATTTGTATGACGAGCGCAATTGCGCCGTAAAAAGTATGATAAAAATGTTGATTTCAACAGCAAAGCAACATAAGACCAAGGTGGGAATCTGTGGGCAAGGTCCGTCCGACTTTCCAGATTTCTCCCAATTCTTGATAGAAGAGGGTATAGATACAATTTCGGTAACACCGGATTCCATGCTAAAAACATTAAAAGTAATTCACGAAATAGAAAATTAAATTATGAGCCATACCATAGAAGACATACTGTACTATGCCCATAAAAAGGGCAAAAGAGAAGAGTTGTTGCACTATTTGGAAACGGTTCGCCAAAAAAATCCCGGAAAGGAACTGGCAGATCTATACCAAATGGCCCATGACAGGATAGTAGGGTCCTAATGACGCTTCACCCTATTGGTGTTACAAATGTGTTACAATGAACAAATAAAAAAGGCTCCGCATTTCTGCGGAGCCTTTGATTTTATAGTAATGCTGGGCACAGGCTTCTCGCCCAAGATTTTAAAAATGAAAAAAGCCACTCGTTTAAGTGGCTTTTCGTGGTAATTGCTCCCCCTCTTGGGCTCGAACCAAGGACCCTCTGATTAACAGTCAGATGCTCTAACCAACTGAGCTAAGGAGGAGTGTATACTGTATAAATTGATTTAAGAACGTCTCTTCTAAATTCCCGTTTTTTCTCGGGGCGCTTTAACAAAGCGTGTATTACTGTTGCCTAAGCGGGTGCAAATATAAATGATTTTTCAAATACGCCAAATAAAATTCACTGATTTACACCTATTTTTTTAAAAAAATATTTTTCTGCTATAAGAACCTTTTAACAATATTCCAGATATCGTTACCAAACACTACCAGCATTAGCCCCATAAGTATAACAAAACCAATTATTTGACCGGTTTCCAATACCTTCTCGCTTGGCTTTCTACCCGAAATTATTTCATATAACAAAAACATTACGTGTCCACCGTCCAATGCAGGAATGGGCAAAATATTCAAAAAGGCCAACCAAACCGAGAACATGGCCATAAAAGACCAAAAGAATGTCCAATCCCATGCCACAGGCATCATTTCTACAATCCCTATAGGCCCTTTTACCTGCTTATAGGCGCCCGTCTTGGTATTAAAGATTACCTTAAACTGCCTTATTTGATCTGTTAACACCTGTATGGTACGCTTATACCCCGCAGGAATGGCCGCAAAGAACCCGTAGTCGTCCGTAACCCAAAGGTCTTCTATGTCCGGATATACCCCTATTTTCCCTTCCTTTGGAACCGTCAGCGGTATGGTCTCCAAGGCGCCGTCCCTTTTAACCTCCAAAGAAAGCTGTTTATTGGGAGAAGATTTGATAATAGTGGTAAACTCGTCCCAAAAAGTAACGGGACTTCCGTTTATGGCCACAATTTCATCACCCGCCAAAATTCCGGCCCTTTTTGCCGCAGAAGTATCTATAACCTTGGAAATAACAGCTTTTGATCTGTAACCCAGGAAATTTTTGCCCTGAGTAGCAAAAACAGTTTCTTTGCCTTCATCGGAAAGCGGTACGGTTATTACCTGACCCTCCCTTTTCACGGTTACCTCATCGCCCAAGATGATATCCAATACGGCCTGATTGAATTTTCTGGTCTTTTTATCGTCTACCTGTAGAATTTGATCGCCAGTTCTTAATCCCAACTGCTCCCCAATAGAATCTACCAGGATACCATATTTTAGATTATCGGACGGAATATAGGTGTCCCCATTATTGAACAACAGCATGGTATAGATTACCCAGGCCAGCAAAAAGTTAACAATGACCCCACCTGTCATAATGATCAATCGTTGCCATGCCGGTTTGGAACGAAACTCCCAAGGCTGTGGCTCCTGTTTCATTTGCTCGGTGTCCATGCTCTCATCTATCATTCCGGATATTTTTACATAACCGCCCAAGGGCAACCATCCAATACCGTACTCCGTGTC
>JBFHGV010000533.1:0-3218 GCA_041582955.1 Arenibacter sp. | reverse complement strand
TTCTACCCGTCTTTCATTAAAGATAGCTTCTCCCAAATCCCCGGAATAATCCCCCAATCCGGCGCGGTCACGTACCTCTTTTAGGTAAGTGTCAGCTCCCGGTTTTCCTTGTTCCTCAAGTGATTCCGCCAAAAACAACAGTACTTCTGAATATCGGTATATTGGCCAGTTCATTCCATGGTTACCATGTAATGCATGTGGTTCCACAAACTTCTTAATAATAGGATACACCCCATCTTCCCAAAAACTCTCACTGGCGGTAACATACATTATCGATGCATCTTCCCGTAAATCCCCATCTTCATAGGCTTCGATAATATCCGGCGTTGGTATATTGTTCCCCTCTCCGTTAAGTGGTTGGGCATCCGATGTTCCGGTAATTGCTCCAACTTCGGCTGCTGTAAGTGGTCTTGGGAGAAAGCTGTACAAAAAATTGCCACTCAAGCCATCGGCACCTTCTCTAAATTGGATTTCAAAAACGGACTCCATATTGTTCTTGTTGTCGCTATTCCCGGAAAAGGCATCCTCATAATTGGGCATCAGCATGTATTCTTCACTATCCACAACTGCCTGCAAGACTAACTCAGCTTCCAGCCATTGCTTACGGACTACATATACATTCCCCAAAAGGGTTTGAGCGGCACCAGAGGTTGCCCTACCAGGCTGTTGTTGCGATTTAAGGGGCAATAATGGAATGGCCGCCTTGGCATCTTCTATAATCTGCCCATAAAGCTCATCTTCCGATGCAAGTGGCAAAGCTGCACCTTCACGGTCTACCACCGGCTCTAGATGCAATGGGACGCTTCCAAAGAACTGTGCCAACTCAAAATACGCATAAGCCCTTAGAAAAAGCGCTTGTCCTTTAAGGTTTGCTTTGGCTGCAGCATCGAATTCAGCATCATCTATGGTTGCCAAAATCTGATTGGTTCGCGCAATAATTGAATAATATTGAATATATACATTCTCTACGTGAGTGTTTGCCGTAATTCCTCCATCACTTGGAATGGAGTGGTCGGCAATATCCTCCTGATTGTCCGTAGCTCCAAAAGCAGTGTTACGTGCATAATAGGTGTTGTCCGAGTGCATCTCGGCCAAATAGGGTTTGGATGCATTTTGGATTCCACGCAGGGGAACATAGGCGCCATTCACCGCTTGGGTAAAATCCTCTTCCGTTTTAAAGAAAGTAGGTACACTCAACGAGTCTTCTGGAAAGATCGTTAATTCCTCGTCACAACCGCTCGCCAGAAAACCTAGCATTGCTGCGATAAAATAGAATATTTTTTTCATTTTTTCAGTTTTTAAATTTATCGAAAGTGAAATATGTGTTGGCATAGTAGTTTCCGATTTAAAAGTTTAAGTTTATACCTAGACTAAATATTCTTGGAACCGGATATCCGGAAATATCCACTCCGGAAGCAAGGTTGCCACCATCTCCATTTCCATCGTTCTGTACACTAATTTCAGGGTTTGGACCACCCCAATATTTCGTGAATATGTGCACATTTTGAATGGAACCGAAAACCCGGGCAGATTTGAAATATTTGTCTATTCCAGGAATAGTATATCCTAAGGTGATATTTCTAATATTAAAGTATGAAGCATCGGCTATAAAACGATCGCTCATCCAATCTCTCTCAATACCGGTAACATTACCGCCACCTACAGTAGTTCCGTAAAAGCCCCTTCCAGGATTTTCAACAGATCGGAACCTGTATTTTACATCTTTTAAAAGGTTGAATACTCCATCCAAGTTGGTGGTACTGTATAGATGCCTAACCATCAATTCATTACCATATGATCCTGTTCCCACTACAGAAAAGTCAAAATTATTGTATTTGATGGTGTTGGTAATACCATAGGTGAAATCAGGGAATGGACTGCCTGTAATTGTGCGGTCGTCAAAATCGCCCCCGTTGGTTATGATTCCATCACCATTAAGATCCAGTAATTTTATACTGCCTACCGTTGAACGACCAGGAACTTGAGGCGAGCTATCCAAATCCTGCTGATTTAGATAAACTCCATCGGATAAATGTCCATAAAATTGGCCAAATGGCTTTCCTACTTGGGTAATGTGCCAGCCACCTGGACCATAAACCCTGTCTATACCTTCCGCAAGGGCAACTACCTCATTTCTGTTGAAGGATATATTGGCGTTGGTGGTCCATCTGAATTTACCTGTAGTATTAATGGTATTTAGACCAAATTCATGACCCCAGAACTTAATTTCACCAATATTGTCGCTAAAGTTGGTAAAGCCTGATTCCCTCGGAACTTGTACATTATACAATAGATTGGTCGTATTCTTGGTATAATAGTCATATACGAATGAAACCCTATCTCCAAATAGGCTTAAGTCCAATCCGATATCGAACTGCTTTGTGGTTTCCCATCCCAAATTAGCATTTGAAAGTGAATTTACCGCGGAACCCGGGGCAAAATCGTTACCAAATACGGTATTTACCGTATTGTTTATTAAAGCGTATTGGGTATAGTTACCAATATTATTGTTCCCGGTAACACCATAACTGGCCCTGAGTTTAAGAAGTGAAATGGATTCCACATCTTCTAAAAAAGCTTCGTCGGAAGCAATCCAACCGGCGGATACGGACGGAAAGGTTCCCCATCTGTTGTCAGAGCCAAATCTTGAAGAACCATCACTACGAATGGAACCTGTCAAAAGATATTTTCCCATGTAGTTATAGGTTAGTCTTGAAAACAAGGAAACTAAACTCCATTCCTGAACCTGATTAAACGTGCCGCCTCTATTAATGTCTGCTGCTCCTTGAATATTTGGCAATCTGTCATCCGCAAAATTACTCGCTGCAACCCTACTGCGGTCCATACGATATTTTTGAAAGCTAAATCCACCTAAAAACGATAAATTGTGTTCCCCAAAACTTTTAGTATAATTCACCGTATTTTCATTCAACCAGGAAAAAGTAGTCCTTTCATCCCAAACTGCCTCGTTGTTGGTCGGGATAGGACGGTTGATGGCATAGGTGGCATTAGTAGGCGTAAATAATTCATATTGGTCATTGTACAATTCGGCATTGAGACTGGATTTAATGCTAAGTCCCTCTATTGGTTCATATTCAATATAGGCATTGGACAAAAGATTGACCTCCTTGGATCCATCTTGAATTCTTTCTGCAGAATTAAGCCAGTTGGCATAAGAGAAGATGTTACCAGTATTTGCCGGAAAACGATTAAATTCC
>JBFHGV010000532.1:0-3224 GCA_041582955.1 Arenibacter sp. | reverse complement strand
TCCACATTGGACATTGAAACAGCATAATTTTGCCGAGCTGTTATGGTCCCAAACCAGGGCAACATCTGCGATACCGAAAACCTGGCCCGTTGTGCTCCAGTTCGTGTTTCCGGTTCACTTACAAAATAGCCTGCGCTCAGGTTGGTTTTGGGTAGCGTATTTACCTCGTTTACCTTCTCTTGGGCAATGCTATATTTTAGATTAAAGGCCTGTATCTGTGGATTATTTTCCTGAGCCTCCAGAATATAAGATTGCAGATCCTGTGCTTCTGCCCAAGTCGAAACCATTATTAAACAAATGAGGATTTTAATATTTTTCATTTACTTACTCTTTTTAATTGAAATTCCTTTTTCCAACTATAAAGTACCGGTACAATAAAATAAGAAGTGATATCTATGACCATTCCCCCAAAAATGGGGATTGCCATTGGGATCATTATATCACTGCCTTTTCCGGTAGACGTCATTACGGGCAGGAGGGCAAGGATTGTTGTGACTGTGGTCATTAAACAGGGTCTAATACGTTTTTCCGCTGCCTCTAGAGCAGCTATGCGTATCCCCTTTTTATCGGTTGGATTTTCTCTGTCAAAAGTTTGTGTTAGGTAAGTGGCCATGACTACCCCATCATCTGTAGCAATACCAAACAGGGCAATAAATCCTACCCATACGGCCACACTTAGATTGATTGTTTTCATGTTAAACAGATCCCTAACGTTTTCTCCGAAAAAACTGAAGTTTAAAAACCACTCTTGGCCGTATAGCCATATCATGATGAATCCGCCAGCAAAAGCCACTGTAATTCCCGTAAATACCATTAGGGAGGTTGCTACGGATCTAAACTGAAAATATAGTATCAAAAAGATAATGGCTAATGCCAAAGGAACCACAATAGATAGCGTTTTTTCTGCACGTAATTGGTTTTCGTAGGTTCCGGTAAATTGATAAGTAATTCCCTTAGGAACCACTAGTTCTCCGCCATCTATTTTTCCCTTGATTATGGTCTGGGCATTCTCTACCACATTTACTTCTGCAAAGCCATCAAGTTTGTCAAACAAAACATAGCCAACTAAAAAGGTGTCTTCGCTTTTGATGACTTGTGGCCCTTGTTCGTATCTTATATTTACCAATTGGCCCAATGGCACGGGACTTCCTTTTTCAACTGGAACATATATGTTTTCGAGATCCGTTGGATTTTCCCGTAACTCCCTTGGATAACGAACCCTTATTGAGTACCGTTCCCTGCCTTCAACAGTTTGGGTCAAAGGCATTCCGCCCACCGCTACTTGTAGAACTTCTTGTACGTCCATTACAGATATGCCATAACGAGCAAGTTGCTTACGATCGATATCTATCAATAAATAGGGCTTACCAACGATACGGTCCGCAAATACGGCCTGTTCTTTTACGCCATCGACCTGTTTAAGTATATTTTCCAATTGCAGACCAAAGGCTTCAATTTCCTGTAAATCCTGACCCTTTACTTTGATGCCCATTGGTGCACGCATACCAGTTTGCAGCATCACCAAACGTGTTTCTATGGGTTGCAATTTAGGAGCGGAGGTAATTCCAGGAAATTTAGTTACCCTAACAATTTCGTTCCAGATATCGTCAGGAGATTTTATTTTTGGCCGCCAGTTCCTATAATATTCACCGTTATTATCTGGAACCAGGTCATCATTGGTTACTATTGTTTGCAATTGATAATCCTCGTAATGTTTGTCACCGTCCAATTCGTTATTCTGATTAATATTAAAATTGCCATTTTTCAAAACAAAAAGGCCATCCTCATTGACTTTATACCGTTGGCGTTCTCCTTTCGAATTACGCATGTACTCCGATTTGTACTGAATAACATTTTCGTACATAGAAAGCGGTGCGGGATCCAAAGCGGATTCTGTTCGTCCAGATTTACCCACTACAGTTTCAATTTCAGGAATAGTGGCTACGGCCATGTCCAATTGCTGCAGTACGCGTTTATTTTCCTCTACCCCTGCATGTGGCAATGAAGTAGGCATTAATAAAAATGAGCCTTCGTTAAGGGAGGGCATAAATTCCTTGCCAGTATTTTTCATGATAATAAATCCCAATGTTAAAACAGTGGTAGGAATTATCAAGAAGAGCAATTTGTTTGCCAGCGCCCATTGGAGAATACGGGAGTAATAGTTTCTGAAAATCGAGAAACTTCCTAACAGACCAAAACAGATAATACTAACGAAGATCAGGTTCAAGAATATGCTTCGATCAAAACCAAGAGGCCTCCAATATGCCGCAAGTAGCAGTATTATGGCTACAACCGATATGATAATATTGATCAAATTTGCTCTTTTAGAGGAAACTTTCCCCAGTGTACCCAAAAACGCGGTTGTTGCAAAAGCTATCAGGATCAACCCAAGCCAATATCCATAAAAGATGGCTGTGATGCCAAGCATAACGAGGATGGCATTTAAAATATATTTAGAATTTTGCTTAAGGTTGTTCTTCTTAAAGAACACGGCCGCAAATGGCGGAATTAAAAATAGTGCTATAATCAATGAGGCCGTAAGTGCCATGGTTTTGGTGAATGCCAATGGACGGAAGAGTTTGCCCTCCGCACCTATCATCGTAAATACAGGTACAAAGCTTATAATAGTTGTAAGTACAGCGGTTAAAATGGCGCCGGAAACTTCAGACGTTGCGTTATAAATAATCTCGTTAATTGTATATTCTCTACCGTTTTCGTTAAAGCGCAATTTTTCATCTTCCAAATGCCTGATCATATTTTCGGCCAGAATCACGCCCACATCGACCATGGTCCCGATTGCGATAGCAATACCGGATAGCGCAACAATATTGGCATCCACATTGAAAAGCTTCATGGTAACGAACACCATTAGTACTGCAACCGGCAATAATCCGGAAATGAGAATGGAGGCCCGTAAATTAAATATCATGACTATAATGACCAGTATAGTAATTAGAATTTCCAGCGTCAGTGCTTCATTGAGTGTGCCCAAGGTCTCGTGAATCAATTCCGTTCTGTCATAGAAAGGTATTATGGTCACTTGTGAAGTTTTCCCATCCTCCAACTGCTTGGAGGGCAATCCTGCAGCCAATTCCTCGATTTGCTTTTTTACATTGTTGATTACCTCTAAGGGGTTGGCCCCATACCTGGCTACTACTACCCCGCCAACAACTTCTGCGCCTTCCTTGTCCAATATTCCCCGTCGTGGTGCCGGACCCATATGT
>JBFHGV010000531.1:0-3236 GCA_041582955.1 Arenibacter sp. | reverse complement strand
TTCAGATTTCTAAAAACCGAATAGGAAGGGTATACAATGATAATTTATGCTAAATGAAAATGATTACTAAGAAACAAACCCAAAGAAAATGAATATCGTTGTTGCCCCTGATTCATTCAAAGAGTGTTTATCGGCCAAGGAAGTTGCCTCAAATATTGCCTTAGGAATTAAGAAGGTACTGCCGGGTTCGCTAATCCATGAAATCCCTATTTCGGATGGCGGGGAAGGTGTACTTGAAACACTATTAAATGGAGTTGGTGGGCGTAGACTTTCAGTTGCCGTATTCGATCCCCTTATGCGACAAATAATAGCTGAATATGGGATTTTAAACGATAATAAAACTGCAGTAATTGAGATGGCTATGGCCTCAGGTCTGGAATTGTTAAAGGAAGAAGAAAAGAATCCTTTAAGGACAACAACCTTTGGTATGGGGCAACTTATCAAGGATGCCCTGGATCAGGGGTGTAAGAAGATTATTATAGGTATTGGAGGGAGTGCTACCAATGACGGTGGAGCAGGTATGGTCAGGGCATTGGGCGCAAAATTTGTAAATGACAAAGGGGAAGAGATTAAAGAAGGTGGAGGTAATTTAAATGAACTACATACAATAGATCTATCCGAATTTGATAAAAGAATTGAAAATTGTGAAGTAATTGTTGCATGTGATGTCTCCAATCCGCTTACAGGGGTAAACGGTGCTTCTTTTGTTTATGGATGTCAAAAAGGAGGAAGTCAACAGGGGTTGGAATTCTTGGATAGAAATCTGTCCCATTATGCAAATGTACTTAAGTCTGCCGTGGGTATAGACGTCTCGAACATTCCAGGAGCAGGAGCTGCCGGTGGTACAGGTGCGGGACTAATGGCTTTTTTAAATGGAGAACTGGTAAATGGAATAGAATTAATTCTACAAACCATAAAAATAGAGGAAATTATTAAACAAGCCGACCTAGTCTTTACCGGTGAAGGTAAAATAGATGAGCAAACGCTTCATGGCAAAACCATATCTGGGGTTGCTTCAATGGCAAAAAAGCACGGAGTTCCCGTAATTGTGCTTACCGGAAAAATAGGCGAAGGAATTGAAGGTATATATAGTGTAGGAGTTAGCGCGGTATATTCTATTGTTAATAAACCAATGGAGTTAAAGGAGGCCATAGACCATGCCCCTCTGCTAATTCAGGACTGTGCCAAAAATATAATGTTAACTATAAAATGTTTTAATAAAGCTTAAGGGCCATAGATTTTGAACGGAATTGCAATGGGTATTGAACTAAATAAAAAATCTTCAAAAGGAAGTATAGTAATGGTGGGGTGCTTTGATACCAAAAGTGAGGATTTTGGATATCTGTATTCCTGTTTAGTGCAGCAAGGGGCTAGCGTAATTACCATAAATACGGGTGTAATGGGCTCCACCGATTTATTTCCAATAGATTTTGAGGCCGAACAGGTAGCCATAAAGGGTGGAGCTACTATACCTAGGTTACGTCAACAAAAAGATCGGGGGGTTGCTATTGAAATTATGGGAAATGGTGCAGCGGTTATAATTAAGGAGCTTTTATCCCAGAATAAAGTAAATGCTGCTATTGGCATGGGAGGTGGTGGTGGCACTTTTATTGCTCTCAAAGCCCTGCAAACTTTACCTTTCGGAATTCCCAAATTATGTATCAGCACTTTGGCAACGAAAGACTTATCCTCACATATTGGGAGTAAGGATATTACCTTAATGCCTTCCATTGTGGATGTGGCAGGACTAAATAGTATTAGTAAAGTAGTTATACGTCAAGGGGCTGCCGCCATTGTTGGAATGATGCAAGCTTCCGTATCGGACAACCAAAGCCAGGACCAATCTATAGCCATAAGCGTATTTGGCAATACTTCCTTATGTGTGGACAAATGTTCGGAATTTTTGAAGGACAGAGGTTATGAGGTTATGGCATTCCATTCTGTTGGAGTGGGAGGTAATACTATGGAAGGTTTAACCTTGGACGGGTGCTTTGACGCTATTCTGGATATAACCACTACCGAATTGGCTGATGAACTTTGTGGAGGGATTTGCAGTGCTGGACCAGATCGTTTAACAGCCGGGTCCAAAATGGGAATCCCCCAAGTTATCGTTCCTGGATGTTTGGATATGGTAAATTTTGGTCCGTTGGATACCGTTCCCGAAAAATATAGAGACCGACAACTGTTTAGCTGGGCCCCAGACGTAACCCTTATGAGGACAAATGCGGAGGAGAACAGAATACTGGGAAAGACCATAGCAGATAAAATAAATAATTCCGAGGCTCCTGTTACTGTATTGCTTCCATTAGGAGGACTATCCCAAATTGGTGGGCCAGGACAAGTATTTCACAATCCGGCGATAGACCAGGAATTGTTCGGTTCCCTAAAAAGTCATGCAAATAAAAATATCAAGATAATGGAGGTAAACGCTAACATCAATACCGAGGGTTTTGCCGAGCAGGCGTTTAAATCCTTAATGGAAATTTTAAATGATTAATAGTATTAGATCAATGTAAGAAGAGTTACCAAAGCATACTTAAATATATAAAATGATGGATGTAAATAATATTAATAGAAATCGCCTATTATGGGCGAGTTTTTTTACAATAGTAACCGGCGGAGTTGGCTTTGCTGTACGTGGCGCGATTCTAGTTGATTGGGGGAATCAGTTCGGGTTTACCATGACAGAATTGGGCTCCATTACGGGAGGTGGATTTGTTGGTTTTGGTGTCATCATTATTCTCTTCAGTCTTATTGTAGACAGGGTAGGTTATAAGCCTTTACTAATTTTGGCTTTTGTAATGCATTTTCTGTCCTTGGTCGTCACGGTGGCAACTGTATATGTCTTTGAAGCCATGGGACGGGAGGCTGCCTACTGGTGCTTATACTGGGGCACTTTCCTTTTTGCAGTAGGGAATGGTATATGCGAGTCAGTTGTAAATCCTCTTGTAGCAACATTATACCCAAAAAGCAAAACGCACTATTTGAATATTTTGCACGCTGGTTGGCCAGGAGGAATGATTGTAGGAGGTTTATTGTCTATTGCTTTTCATGGCTTAGTCTCTTGGGAGATTTTAATGAGCTTCTTTCTGATTCCCGTGCTTATTTATGGTTTTATAATACTTAAGGAAAAATTCCCAATTTCGGAGGCAAGGGCAGCAGGAGTTGGCTTTAGCGAGATGTTTCGTCAACTGGCTTCCCCATTATTAATTTCTTTGTTGATCTTGATGATGCTG
>JBFHGV010000530.1:0-3237 GCA_041582955.1 Arenibacter sp. | reverse complement strand
TTTAAAATTGTACGCCAGAAAATTGAGGAAGTAGAAGAAAGGGACCATGTTAGAAATTTTCAACCCCCTGTTAGCGGGGAGGAAATTATGAAAACCTTTGGCCTAAAACCATCAAAGGAAATAGGAATCATAAAAGAGGCCATTAAAGAGGCTATTTTGGAAGGTGAAATCCCAAATGAGTACGAAGCGGCTTACACCCTAATGCTGAAGAAAGGCAAAGAAATGGGGCTAACCACCCATTAAACCCCGAATAAACCAAAACGGTGGTATTCGGATAATTTATTGTCAAAAAAATGAACCATGCGCAGGCCAAATTCTAACCCAGGAATAGTAATTTTGCCCTACGCTTTCAAATATCCAAATGCAAAAAAAATTTACAAAAATTGCCAAAATCGCTTTGGTTTTGGTTTATCTCGTTATAGTGGCGGGTGCTGTGGTAAGGATGACCGGCAGTGGTATGGGATGTCCAGACTGGCCCAAATGTTTCGGATATTATATCCCTCCTACCGATATAAGTGAATTACAGTGGACAGCCAATAGGGATTACAAGAAGGGACAGGTTATAATTGTAAATGATTCCCTATGGGTAGCCAAAACAAATTTTAATACTTCCACCACCTACAACACCCAAAATTGGGAACCCTACACCAAGCATGATTATGCCGTTTTTAACCCCTTTCACACCTGGACCGAATTTATAAATAGGCTTTTCGGCGCCCTGGCAGGAATTGGCACCCTGATCATGGCCATGGCATCATTTGGCTATTGGAAAAAGCAACCTAATATTACCATTCTTTCCTGGTTGGTGGTTTTTGCCATGGGATTCCAGGCATGGCTGGGAGCCACTGTTGTATATTCGGTGCTGGCCCCGGCAAAAATAACCGTACATATGGTAATGGCACTCTTTATCGTTGCCATGATTCTTTATATCATACACACTTCCAGGGAACCCCAAAGTCCTTCTCTACCCGATAAAACCACCCGAAACCTATTGTGGATTGCCCTTATTACAAGCTTGATCCAAATAGTACTGGGGACACAGGTAAGACAATTTGTTGACGAACAATCAAAGATTATGGGCGAAAATGCCTCTCAATTATGGCTGGACACTCCCTCTATTTCTTTTTACCTACACCGCTCTTTTTCTATTTTCGTCATAGCCCTTAATGTATTGTTGGCCGCAAGGATCTTTAGAAAGAAACTGGGATATACTAAAATGTACTGGGTGCTGGCCCTACTATCTCTTGAGGTTATAACGGGTATGGCCATGTATTACATGGATTTTCCATTTAGCAGCCAAGCCTTGCATTTGGTCATTGCTTCAATATTGTTCGGTTTTCAGTTCTATTTGGTTTTGGAAGCCATATATGCTTTTAAAACAACTAAAACTTTGTAACTTTGCCAGCACAAAAAAAAGCACCCAATGATATATAAAATAAGGATAATATTAGATGCTGAGGATGATATTTTTAGGGATATTGAAATAGAGGAACACAATTCCATGGAAGACCTCCACAACGCCATAACCCAGGCTTTTGGTTTTCTAGGAAATGAAATGGCATCTTTTTATACCTGTGATGATGAATGGAAACAAGACGAGGAAATTGCCCTTTTTGACATGAGCGAATCCGGATCTGATGTTCGATTGATGAATGAAATTCTGCTCAAGGATATTCTTACTGAGCAGTCGCCCAAACTAATTTATGTGTACGACTTTCTAAGTATGTGGACCTTCTTTGTGGAATTGGCTGATATTGTTGAGAAAGAAGACGGTCGCACCTATCCCAATACGCTTTTCAGCTTTGGGGAAATACCGGACTCCCCTCCCGAAAAAGAGTTTCAGGCCGATAAAAGTGAATACGATTTTGACAATACCTTGGACAATTACGAGGATTTGGATTTTGATGAAAACTGGAACTGATATTTAAAGGAATAAGATCTGGATTTCGTTTTTTTATAACGACCTTCATGGTCATCTTTATATATCCAATTAATTACCTCTTTACAACATTTAGAGGCCTAAGTACTGTTTAACCATAATTTTGCGCTAGATCTATGATCAACTTATACACTACCCAGATTGAAACCATTTCCATACATCGTGTGGGAAATAAAAATAAGAGTGAAGGTGCATTCTTGTCAGAAGAGCCGTTTTCACTTAATGATGAAACAACAGGTCTCTTAAAGGAATATTTCTTTAAACCATTTAGGGAGAAAGAGGAAAATTACTATCATTTTGCCAACGAAGTGGACCTTGAATTTAATGAAATCTATAAGGTTGTTACCGATATTTTTAACGATCCCAACAGCCTTCATGAAAACTCAAAAAAAGTTGCAACCCATTTATTTGACCAATCCAACCACCCGCATATAAAAAGTGGAGAGGTTTATGTTGCCTATCTTACCGACCTATTGTTGGACAATGTAAAGGTCAATGCAGTAGGTGTGTTTAAAAGTGAGCTTAAACACGACTTCCTTCAGTTCCAGGAAAATGGAAATAATTTGGATATCCTGGTACAACAGGGGATCAACATTAACAAACTGGACAAGGGTTGCCTAATCTTTAATACCGATAAGGAAGAAGGATACAAGGTTCTATCCGTAGACAGTAATAAGTACGACACCAAATATTGGTTGGAAAATTTCTTAGGTGTAGAAGCGCTATCGGACGACAATTTTAAAACCAAAAACTATTTAAAATTCTGCCAGAACTTTGCCAAGGATGTGGTATTACCTGCCGAAGACAAACAACAAGAAGTATTGTTCATGAACCGGGCCGTAAACCATTTTGCAAAAAATGACGCCTTTGAAGAAACCAATTTCTTGAACGAGGTAATGGAAAATCCTGAATTGATTCCTGAGTTTAAACACTATAAAACGGAAAAAGGACCCAAATTCAGCATAGAGGATGTTTCCACTTTTGATATTGCCAACAAAGCCGTATCGGATGCTAGAAAGAAGATCAAAAACGTAATCAATCTAGACACCAACATCCAGATTAAAATGGATTTTATCAATCCTGATTCAGCGGAAAAATTTGTTGAAAAAGGATGGGATGAGGAACGTCAAATGTACTACTACCTGGTATACTTTAACAAGGAGCAAAAATCCTAGTTTACACAACCTTTAATTACAGGCTGTTGATATCATTATAAAAGGGCGAAGTTTTTTTGAAAAACTTCGCCCTTTTTACTTGACCAAAAAACACAAAGGCCTACGGCCCCAGTTAACTACATT
>JBFHGV010000529.1:0-3239 GCA_041582955.1 Arenibacter sp. | reverse complement strand
GAAACCAAAACATTTACCAAAAATCTGATATCATCAGAATATGTTAAAAAGTCGGACTTCCCAGAACAGATGAAGCAATTATTCGCCCCCATAGGGCAAGACGCCATTGAACGTGCCACTGCCTATAGTGGAGAATTGAATTATTTTAAACAAGGCGCATATAACCAGACCAATGGAAAAAGTCCAGAAACCAACATGGTTTGGTTTTCAGGTGCGGAAACCTATGGAGGTGATATCGCCAAACAATACGAAAACGGATGTTATACGGAAGTATGGTTTAGGGAAGCAACCGTTGGTCAGGGCACACCCCCAAAGTAAATCGATTTGATTCATATAAAAGAGTTGATCGTTATTAAAAAAGAGTAAAGACTAATTAAAATCAAAAAAAAATGAAACGATTTAGTGAAAAGTACATCACCACAAAAGACATGAAATGGGAAAAACTTGGAGGCGGAGTTTCAAGACAGTTTTTGGGATACGATAACCAGATCATGATGGTCAAAGTGAAATTTGAGAAAGGAGCATTAGGTTCCCCACATCAACATTTTCACACGCAAGCTACCTATTGCGCTTCAGGTAAATTTGAATTTGAAATTAACGGAGAAAAGAAAATTGTAGAAGCAGGAGATGGAGTTTATATTGAACCCAATCTATTGCATAGTGCAGTTTGTTTGGAAGAAGGGATACTAATTGACACATTTAGTCCAGTACGGGAAGATTTCTTAAGTGGTGGTGGAGTATCTTATTTTGGAGATAAACAATCATAATAGAAATAAATCCCTTTTGGGGAAGACTTAATATCATAAACAATATATATGAATTTAAAAGGAAAAATAGCCATTGTTACTGGTGGAACCAGAGATATTGGAAAAGCCATTTCCATTAAATTGGCCAAGGAAGGTGCCAAGGTCGTAGTTAATTACTTTAGCAATGAAGCAAACGCCAAAGAAACTCTAAATGCAATTAAATCGGACGGCGGGGAAGCCATAATCGTTAAGGCCGATGTGACCAAAAAATCTGAAGTAGATAGACTCGTAAAGGAAGCGGTTAGCAGTTATGGAGATGCTATAGACATTCTGGTAAACAACGCCGGTGGCCTGGTTGCCAGAAAGACCATAGCTGAAATGGATGAAGCCTTTTTTGACAGGGTGATAAAATTGAATCTCAATTCTACCTTCTTGGTAACCCAGGCTGTCCTGCCCCATATGAAATCTGGAGCCTCCATAGTAAATATAGCCTCCCAGGCCGGTAGGGATGGCGGGGGCGGAGGATCTATAGCTTACGCAACCTCCAAAGGAGCCATAATGACTTTTACTCGAGGTCTGGCCAAAGAGGTAGGCCCAAAAAATATTCGAGTAAATGCCCTTTGTCCCGGCATGATCGCCACTACCTTTCACGATACCTTCACCACGGATGAGGTAAGGGAGAAAGTCGCGGGAATGACCCCACTTCGTAGGGAAGGATCTGCAGAGGAAATTGCAAATACGGTAGCCTGCTTGGCATCTTCCGAAACTTCCTTTATTACAGGGGCAAACATTGATATTAACGGTGGACTTGCCTTTTCATAAAATACAAATAAATACGAATTTGCTAATTTTTATAACCTCAAATTAGCAGAAATAAAAATTTAACAAACAAAATTTGTAATTAAATTTTTAATTAACAAATTAATAACATATATTTGGTAAACCAAACTGGTAAACCAATTTGGTTTACCAAAATAACTCAAAAAAGCAATAACCATGTTAAAAGAAAAAAGATTAAAAATAAACCCTAGAAATTGACCAAAAAAAAGGACGGGCGCACACCCATCCTTTTGTAAAAGATTACTTCATTCTGAAGGGAAGTAATACCAAACATGCAAATATTACTATATACATATTTACTGCAAAAATAAGCAATTTCAGTCAATATTAGTGCAGCCACATGTTTTAGTAATATGAAGGATTAAATGTGAACAATATCACATTATAGAAACCAATGGCAAAAAGCCATTATTAATCACTTGTTACTAACTTAATTAAATCACTAATGAAATTCAAAATCAATTTAATTCTAACAGTAGTATTGTTATTCAATATTGCACTGTTCGCCCAAGATGGCCGTATTCTGACCGGAACGGTAACAGATGCTGCTCAGGTGCCAGTGCCTGGAGTGAATGTAATTATAGCCAATACTACTACAGGTACGGCTACCGACTTTGATGGAAATTACCAAATTACGGTAAAAAACGGCGACGTACTACAGTTCTCCTCCTTGGGATTTGTTAGCCAATCAGTCCCCATTACAAATCAAGAACAATTGAATATCACCCTACAGGAAGATGCAAGTCAACTTGATGAGGTAGTGGTAGTTGGATATGGTACTATAAAAAAATCACATCTTACCGGAGCGGTCGCAAAAGTAGGTGGAGATGAAGTTGCTGCTGTTCAAGTGGCTCGTGTAGATGATGCCCTTGCAGGTAAGTTGTCCGGGGTACGAATTCAAAATCAAAGTGGAGAACCTGGTGCGGATCCTAAGATTCAAATCAGGGCAGCTTCATCTGTTTCGGGCGACTCTGGGCCGTTAATTGTTGTGGATGGCTACCCAATTTCAGGTAATTTGGCCACAGTTAACCCCAACGATATTGAAAGTCTAGAGGTGCTAAAAGATGCCGCTTCAGCTGCTATTTATGGTTCTCTAGGTGCCAATGGTGTTATTTTGGTAACCACCAAAAAAGGAAAGGCAGGAAAAGTTAGTTTTAATTATAATTCTTATGCAAGTACCTCAAGCAAGTATATAAAGGACATCGAAATGCTTAAGACAGCAGGAGAATGGGCCGAAGAATTGCAAACTAGTGCTTATGATCTTTCCGAAACCGACCCAGGTCTATTGGCTTACAGACTAAATGCATACGCTAATGCCCCCGACGTAGTAAGTATAGAAGATTGGCTTTTCAAAAACGGTAGCACAACCAATCACGATTTTAGTGTTAGCGGTGGTTCTGAAAACTTAAAGGCCTTTGCTTCACTTGGTTACTTGAAAACGGATGGTATAGTAAAAGGGCAAGGTTATGAAAGGTACAACGGACGTATGAACCTAGATGCCAACTTGGGCTCCAAATTAAAGGCCGGATTGAGTATGAATGGTTATTATGGCCACCAAGATATTGTACCCTGGGAAATGAGGGATCTTTTGAGGTCATATAGTATTAGCCCTATATACCATACTCAAGCTTCAATAGATTTCGTTCAACAATT
>JBFHGV010000528.1:0-3244 GCA_041582955.1 Arenibacter sp. | reverse complement strand
TACCCAATTGTCGTCCGGACTGGGGATAAGGCGTTGGGCATATTTTGATTTTACCAGTTCCCTAGGTTCCTTGCCATCTAGGTTGACCGATTTTAGGGTTTTGGTCAGTTTTCCAAAAAGGTATCCTCCGGTTTGGTAATAGATCCTGCTGGCATCCTTATTAAAGGTAGGAAATTCGCCCTCTTTACTTATCAGTTTTTTTGTGGAGCTGTAACCTGATTTTCTAGAATACTTTACTTCTAGGGTATAAATCCCGGCTTCTTTTGTATGCACATAGCCCTGATGTCCATTTCCGCTCTCTTCACGGTACACAATAAGGTTGTGGTCTAGAGGTGAAAAAGAAGGTTCCCTGTAAATTGCCTTTTCTGTGGTGAGTTTAACAGGTTTATTTTTGGAAGAAGTTAAGTCTAACCGTTGTATAGCTCCCATATTTTCATCGTTCCAGCTAACGTATACCAGGTATTTGCCGTCTTTGGAAAAGGAGGGTTCAAATTCTAGATCGCTAGCTGTTGTTAGTCGTGAAGGGTTGCCATTGGGCAGTGATTTTTTCCACAAATAACCAGCAGCGTTGAATACTAAGGTTTTGCCATCTGGGGAGGTAACGGCATGTCGAACAGCCTTTGCAGTAAAGGAATCCGGTGCAGCATTATTCTTGAATTTAAGGGCGTTAACAATCTTATGCTCTGCAGTAGCCTCAAAAGGGATGTCCGTAGTGCTTAAGGAATTGATATCAATTTTTTTGATTTTTCCCTCTACCCAGATAATAATATGATTATCGTCTGGGGTAAAGTTGAAGCCGGTATAGGGTCCAAAAATGGCCCATGCCTCTTGTTGGTCCTTGCTAAGCTTGTCGTATATGGGCCATTCCCTGCCAGTGTTGAGGTCGTGCAGGTAGAGCACGGTTTTTTCCCTTACCCGCTTTACAAAGGCCATGAGCTTGCCATTGTGGGAAATAACCGGACGGATGGCCCCTCCAGGACCGCCGGTTACCTTTTCGGTTTTCCCATTTTCCAGATTATAACGGCTTATGGCATATATCTGGCTATTGGGGTCCTTGTTGTATTCAAAAGCGCCTCCTGGATAAACATCCTCGCTGTAGTACACATATTTACCATCTGGCGATGCCCAGGGTTCTCCTACATCTTGCTGGTCGTTTTTCTTTTTGGTTAGTTGGATGCCCTTTCCGCCGGATTTATGGTACATCCAAATTTCACCAGCACCCAAAGAACGTGTAGCGGTAAAATGCTTGCGGCAAAAAATATAGTTGCCATCAACAGACCATACGGCATTGTTCACCAATCTAAAATCTTCCTTGGTAATTTGTTTGGCTTCCGTACCATCGGTATTCATGATCCAAATATTATCGCCCCCACCGGCATCGCTTGTGAAGCTAATGTGCTTGCCGTCTGGACTGTATCTGGGCTGTACTTCAAAAGCATGTCCGCCCCGTATTAGAGTGGCGGTGCCCCCACTGATTGGCAGGGTATAAATATCGCCAAGCATATCAAAAACAATCTGCTTGCCATCCGGACTTACGTCCAGGCTCATCCATGAGCCTTCGTCCGTGGTAATGGTAACGGTTTTGTAGGGGAGTGCCGGATTGGAAACTTCCCATTTTTCTTTTTTGGTTTCTTCTTTTTCCTGAGAATACGAGGTATGGAATATAAGTAATAGAAGGGCAAAAAGGATATGATTTTTCATAAGTAGTGCTGCTTGTTCAATAAGGCTAAGCGCTTAGGTTAAAAATAAAACTTTAAAGATAGTATTTTGGATTAAATTGCCCATTGGAAATGCAGCTATAAAGCTTAGGCAGCACATGTGTTGGATGAGGTGCAAGAAGTCTGGAGACTTCAGGCTGCCTATTTGAACAATAAAAACATAAGGGCATAGTCCTCCTTAAAGGCTTCCCTTATCTTGGTAAAGGCGATTCGCATTTGTGATTCCACGGTTTTTACGGAAATCCCCATATGCTTTGCTATGTCCTTATACTTTATCCCTTGAATTTTATTCATAATGATAATTTCCCGGCATTTTGGAGGAAGGGTATCAATGACCTGTCTCATTTTTTGGATGCGATTTTCCAGGACATCGGAGTCTTCTTGAATTCTATCCGCCAACGCTCGTTCCCAAATTTGGCTTAAAAGTTTTTCCTGCTTTTTAGCGTTTTTGATGGTGTCTATATATCTATTGTAAGCAATGGCATAGAGATATGCCTTGGGAGATTTGCTTTCGTCCAACTTGGATTTATCCTCCCATAAACGAATAAAGGCATGCTGTACAATATCCTCAGATTGTATTTTATCATGGGTATAGGTGGTGATATACGCTACTAGTCGGTCATAAAATGTATTGAAGAGATACCTGAAAGCACTCCTGTCGCCCTTTTTCATGGCAACTACAGCCTCAATTTCGCTCATTATACTGGGGGTTAATTTGGTTGGTTATGGTAATTCTATTATAAATATCATTTTTTTTAATTCTCTTTAAGGGTTTTACACTTTTTTAAAGTAATGGTAACGTGATATGTATAGAATTTAGCTTCAAAAGGCATATATCGCTTAGCAAATTAGTCAAAAAATAATGAAAAAGAATATATCAAAGCTACTTCTAGGTACGATTTCCGAAAAAGAGATACTAGAACTTCGGGATTGGTTAAATAAACCAGAGAATCAACATACTCTTGAAGCCTTTGTTCGGGATTATCACGATCTTAACCTTGCAACATTAGAAAACAATCTGGATGAGGCCTACAACAAGGTGGCCCATCAACTTGACAGTAAGGAAAAGCCGGTTAAAAAATTGTTCCCCAATTGGTCAAGGTTCGCAGCCGCAATAACATTGTTGTTGGGCTTGGCATTTTATTATCAGCAAGGTTTCCTTTCAAATACAGAACAGAATGTACTAGTTCCAAAGGATGATATTATTACTCTGGAATTGGATAATGGTTCCATTCAGACCATTGATATTAATGGTACTAAAGAAGTTAAGGATGCGGAGGGGAACGTTGTTGGGGCCCAACAACAAAATCAGATTAGTTATTCTCAAGCAATTATTAAGGAAGAATTGGTTTTTAATACCTTAAATATACCCAATGGTAAAAAGTTTCAGATAGAACTGTCGGATGGGACATTGGTACATCTAAATGCCGGTAGTTCTTTGCGATATCCCGTAAATTTTTTACACGATGCTCCTAGACAGGTATTTCTTTCCGGGGAAGCTTATTTTGATGTCGCCACGAATGCAT
>JBFHGV010000527.1:0-3245 GCA_041582955.1 Arenibacter sp. | reverse complement strand
CGTAGTTTTACCACTAGACGGGTAGTCGCCAAGCAAAATGGCAAGGCCATTTTTAACATGGCCGCTTCCTTTCAGGTTAAGGAAGATGGGGTAGAACATCAAATTACCATGCCCAATGTAATTACCCCCAAAAAATTAATGGAGAGTATAGATCAAATGGAAGAGTTAAAAAACACCGATCCGGACTCCTATGATCTCATTAAACTTACCCATCCCAAGATATTCCAATTTAAACCTGTGGAACGCCTTAGTTCCCTATTGGCCAAAAATGGACCGCCCTTTAACCATATGTGGATGCGCGCTTCGGAAAAAGTAGAAGCCAACCTACCGCTTCAACAGCAATTATTGGCCTACGCCTCGGACTATAATATACTTACCACGGCCTCCTTGCCCCATAGGGAAGAACTAAGAAAAACAAAGACCTTTTATGCCAGTATAGACCATGCTATTTGGTTCCACCGTCCTTTTAAAATAGACGAATGGCTGCTGTATACCATGGATAGCCCCAGCGCTTCCAATTCCAGAGGGTTTTCCAGAGGTAGTATTTTTGACCGTAATGGTGTTTTGATAGCCTCCGTAGCGCAGGAAGGACTAATGCGAAATGCCATAAAATAAGGTTGAAAAGAAATTTTGAGGCAGTATCCCAGCTATTGCTTATTGGCCAGCGGGCCTACATACCCCTTTTTGCCATCCTATTATGCAACAATAGGGTCTGTTTGGATAAACATTTCCAGCATTGCCATTACACTGTTATTCCTACCGCCCAACAGCCATTTCCCCTACCCGGTTTCAGGTAATTCCTACCCCGTCCAGGACAGTAAAGACCGCCCACTACAGCTATTCCCCGCAATAAACAATGTGCGGTTTGTCCTATGTATAATACCGTTTGTCTTTGGGTCAAAATATGGCCCTGCCCTTTATCCTTTTTTTCCCCCTTTTGTCCACTAAATTTAAATAAAGGGCCCTGCTGGTCGAAATTTGCCACATAACATTAAATAAAGAAGGATGAAAACATTATTACTCGTTAAAGAAATTTATGCAGAAGGGTTTAGAAACCTAGGAAGCATTATTGTTAGAAATTACTTCAAATTTTTCCTGTGGTTCAGTGTAGCTATGTTTGCCGTGGTATTGTACGCTTTCATTTTTAGACTGGCAACAGGATTTGTATGGGACTAATATAGAGAAATGCATTAGTATGAAGGGTATGCAGTATTTAAAAGAGTTATTGGTAGGAAAAGGTGAGGAATACACCGTTCCGGTGACGCTAAAATTATTGCTGATCTTGGTCTTTCTTTGCTTTTTCCTAGCCTTGTTCTCTATCTTGCTCTATACCTTTGAATAAAACCAATGCATATTAAAGTATTACCGTCTTTTTAGACGTGTCCCAACTTCTATTTTTTTTTGATGTAATGTTTGTTCCTTACAGCTGACAAGACGGACTTTACTGTTTTTTGAATGTTGCTTGGAATATAGCAGGCAAAATAAATAATGGATATTATCCAAAATATTGGAAATATTCCATAATTTAGCATACCTTTTTTTGGTATGCTATGAACAAAACAATACTTCATTTGGATTTGGATACTTTTTTTGTATCCGTAGAGCGACTCCAAGACCGCAAATTGGAGCATCGTCCTATACTGGTAGGCGGTGTTAGCGACAGGGGGGTTGTTGCTGCATGCAGTTACGAGACCAGGGGATTTGGAGTACATTCCGGCATGCCCATGAAAATGGCCAAGGCGCTATGCCCGGAAGCCATAATCATTAAAGGAAATGCAGGCACTTACAGCAAGCATTCCGATATTGTTACCGATATTATCAAAGAACAGGTACCCGTCTTTGAGAAGTCGAGTATAGATGAATTTTACGCCGATCTTACGGGAATGGACCGTTTTTTTGGTTGTCATCAATTCTCTTCCGAACTGCGCCATAAAATCATCAAGGAAACCGGACTCCCTATTTCTTTCGGCCTATCGGTGAACAAGGTCGTATCTAAGGTAGCCACCAATGAGGCCAAACCCAATAACGAATTAAAGATAGACATAGGCACTGAAAAACCTTTTTTAGCGCCCTTATCCATTAAAAAAATCCCCATGGTGGGCGACAAAACCTATCAAACCCTCAGAAATTTGGGATTGCGGCAAATAAAGACCATTCAAAAGATGCCTATGGATATGATGCAACGGGTATTGGGTGCCAACGGAGCTATAATTTGGAAACGGGCCAATGGCATAGACAATACCCCGGTTATCCCTTTTTCTGAACGCAAATCCATTTCTACCGAACGTACTTTTGACAGGGACACCATAGATGTTATAAAACTACGGGGAATCCTGATTGCCATGACCGAGAATTTGGCCTATCAATTGCGAAGGGGAAAAAAACTCACCGCATGTATTGCCGTTAAAATTCGGTATTCGGACTTTAATACCTATTCCAAACAATTAAAGGTACCATATACCAGTGCAGACCACATTCTAATTCCCAAGATATTGGAGCTGTTCAATACCCTATACAACAAAAGGTTGTTGATCCGTCTAATTGGTATTCGCTTCAGTCATTTGGTACAGGGACATTATCAGATAGACCTATTTGATGATACCGAAGAAATCCTAAGCCTGTACAACGCCTTGGACAAGATTAGGGAGCGCTATGGGGACAAAAGTGTTATAAGGGCCTCTGGAATGGGTGCCAAGACCATTGGTAGAATGCAAAATCCGTTCAACGGACAGCCTCCCTCTGTGTTGGCACATCGGAAACAATGAACAGTTGTTAGTAAACAGTGACAGTTGTCAGGCACTAGGCAGAAGCCGAAAGCCAGAAGCTGGTTGCAGGTGTACCATAGTATCCCGTCACTTCCAGCCTGCCTACCGGAAGGCAGGCCTGCCCTGCCGTCAGGCGGGTGATTTTATGAAGCGCAGCGGAATAAAATTGTATCGAGAAGCAGAAGGGGAAACACAAAACCAGTTCTCGATACAACCTGCTTTCAGCTACGTCACTTCGAGTGATTTTGCACAACGAAGTGGAGCAAAATTGTAGCGAGAAGCACTCGAACTGACGACTCCCATAACCTACATGCCCAACACCGCCAATATGACCCTGCCTACCGTCACTTCGAGTGATCCGACGAAGGAGGATTGTATCGAGAAGCAGAAGGGCAGGCAAATCGCGGTAATCTGCTTATTATATGGTGAGATTGCTTCCCCGCAAATACTCTTCGCAATGACCTCAAATCATAACCCCAT
>JBFHGV010000526.1:0-3247 GCA_041582955.1 Arenibacter sp. | reverse complement strand
GTCATTTCCACCACTGTAATGCCCTGTGCCAAAACCAATGCCTTAGTTTTTTCACCTACGCAATAGGCTTTAAGGTCCTTGTGGTGAAGGGGTGTTTTTGGGTAGTTGTGTAAAAAGGCCTTTACCGCATGCTGACTGGTAAAAATGAGGTTCTTATAAGTGGGGTCTATTGTGGTGGGTAAATACGATATCTGTATGGCATCATAGTCATCCATTAAAATTGGATTGGTGCCAAGGATTGCCTTTTGTGAGGGAGTAAGGATTTTTGTGGAGAGAAGGCGTATGCTCATGCTACTATGGTTTCTTGTTCCCAAGCGGGATCATGCCAATTCCTTTTTTATCTCTACCATCATTTCCGAGCCACCGTTGTTCAATATTTCCTGGGCACAAGATTTGCCGAAACCTTTGTAATGTTGGGTAGAAATTAATTTTTTAACGGCTAACTTCTGTTTCCCATCAAGGGAAAGTAATACGCCCTCAAAACTCAGGTTGTCTTTATCAATGGTAGCTATGGCTCCTATGGGTGCCGTGCAACCTCCTTCCAGCACCTGTAAAAATTCCCGTTCTACGTGGGTGCAGATTTCGGTGTTTATATCATTGAGTTGCTTAACCGCGTCTGTAGAGTAGGGGTCGTTTTCCATACTTACGACTACCATGGCTCCTTGTGCCGGTGCCGGAACCATCCAGTCCAGGTCTATGTGGTTAGGGGGCAGAACTTGTATGCGCTCCAGACCGGCCTTGGCAAATATGGCCCCATCCCATGGATTATCCTGTAGTTTCTGTAGTCTGGTATTTACATTTCCCCTAAGATCCACTACTTTATGGTCAGGGTATTTATGAAGCCACTGTGCCTGTCTTCTTAAGCTTCCGGTGGCGATAGTGCCCTGGGATTCCAGGAAATCCAAATTTTTATGTACAAGGATGTCCCGGGTATTGGCACGTGGTAGGACTGCGCTCTGCAACATTCCTTTTGGTAGTTTGGTGGGCACATCTTTCATGGAATGTACGGCAATATCTACTTGGCCATTGATCATGGCTATATCCAGGGTCTTGGTGAAAATCCCGGTAATGCCCAGTTCGTACAGGGGCTTGTCCAGCAAAAGATCGCCGGTAGATTTTACTGAAATGATTTTGGTGTCATAACCTAGGGATTCCAATTGCGCTTGTACGGTATGTGCTTGCCATAGAGCTAACTGGCTATCTCGGGTGCCTATGCGTATTGTTCTACTCATTTAGGCTCCAGTTCTAATTGAAAAACGCGTTGAATAAGTTCCAGACTAGTGTCGGAATCTATCTCTGTATCCTTGAGATGATTGGCAAATTGTTTGGTAATCTTCTGGATAATGCGTTCGGAGATAATATCTGCCTGAATGGAATTGAAATCGGAAATTTTTTTGCTTTGAAAATCCAACTCCTCATCTTTCATAGTCTTTAATTTCTTCTTTAAAGCCTTGATTACGGGAGCAAATTTTCTGGTCTCCAACCACTTTATAAAATCGTCTTTTACGTCTTCTATAATGGCTTCGGCCTGTGGGATGGATTGTCTTCTTTTTTCCAAGGTATCATCGGTCATTTGTGATAGATGATCCAGATGTATCAGGGTTACGTTTTCCAGGTCACTTACATTTTCCGATACATTCTTGGGAATGGACAGGTCTAGAACCAACAATGGTTTTTTAGTGTAGATGAGCTCTTTGGATATAGTAGGGGATTGTGCCCCGGTGGCTACGATGAGCACATCGGTATTGCGTATTTCGGTTTGTAGGTCCCCGTAGTCTTTTACGATCAGATTAAATTTTCCCGCTATTTTTTCGGCCTTGTCCTTGGTGCGGTTTATTAGGGTGATATGTGAATTCTTGGTATGCTTTATAAGATTTTCACAGGTGTTACGGCCTATTTTTCCGGTTCCGAACAAGAGTATATTTTTATCGGAAATATCGGGAATAGTATTGATGATGTATTGCACGGAAGCAAAAGCCACCGAGGTGGCACCGGATGAAATATCGGTTTCGTTTTTTATGCGCTTACTGGCTTGGATCACTGAATTACACAACCTCTCCAAAAAGGGGGTGGCAATATTGTGCTTTTTAGACCTGCTAAAACTTTGGCGGAGTTGGCTAATAATTTCAAAATCGCCCAAGATCTGACTGTCCAATCCAGTTCCCATCCTAAAGAGATGGTTTATGGCGTCATTGTTTTTGTGTACGTAGGCCACTTCCTGAAACTCCTCCAGATTTCCCTGTGTATTGTCACAGAGTAATTTTATGAGTTGAAAAGGATGTTGGGCAAAACCGTGCAGTTCGGTACGATTACAGGTGGAGGTAACTAAAAGGCCATCTATGCCTATATGTTTGGCCTGGTCCAACAAGCGGTCCATAGCGGGGTCATCCAAGCTGAATTTCCCACGCACCTCGGCATCGGCCTTTTTGTAATTAAGACCAATGGTGTAAAACGAACTATGTTTGGAAATATGGTAATCTTTCATAGGTACTCTTAAGAGCGCAACAAAAATAGTGGCATAGATGCTATAAAAATAACGCTAGAAGAACAATTAGTATCGCTTGTGGTTTTTTAACGTTGTATTTCATGTTAAAACGCGGTAAATAGCATATTTTAGCGGTGTTGGCGAATATTTTGCCAAGCTTAATTTAGAATGTTTCTAAATAGTAGGATTTAAAAATAGGTGTTTATGGAGGAAGAAAATATCGCTCAAGGTTCTTTTGAGGAAGTGTTGATAGAAGACGGGTTTTATGTATTGAAGATTCAGAACGACAGTATTTACAATCAGAAGGTTACGCGTGAAATAGACAGTTCCTTTATACAGTTTCATTTCTGCTTAAAAGGGGGTGCCAAGTTTATTTTTAATGAAGGCCGATATGCCTTGGAGGTTAGTGAGGAGAATTCGCTTCTGTTGTATAATACCCAGGTTGATCTACCGTTAAATTTGATCCTGAACACAAATTCTTGGATGGTCTCGGTGGTGATGACGATCCGTAAATTTCATTCCTTATTTTCCAAGGAAGCCAACTATATTCCCTTTTTGAGTGCAGAAAACAAGGATAAAAAGTATTACTCCCAAGAGGCAGTTTCCCCTGCCATTGCCGTGGTTTTGAGTCAGGTTATGAATTACAACCTACACCGGTCCATAAAAGGTTTATATATTAAAGGAAAGGTGTATGAGCTTATTTCCCTTTATTTTAATAAGAGTCAGGATGCAGATATAGAGCAGTGTCCTTTTTTGGTGGAT
>JBFHGV010000525.1:0-3248 GCA_041582955.1 Arenibacter sp. | reverse complement strand
CATGCTGGTAATCATGTAGGGGCTCCCATTTGGGATTTACCTCCTATACTGGAAGCTACCAAAAATATGCATATAGGTTGCCAATATGATATACGGCACGCCGTAGTGGAAGGTGGCAGTAGTTGGGAACTGGGACTGCGATTAATCAGGCCTTTCATAAAATCCATTGTTATCAAAGACTTTAAATGGGGAGTGGTGAATGGAAAATGGAAGCCGGTGAATACCCCCTTGGGCGAAGGTATGGTAGATTTTGACCGTTATTTTTCCTTACTTAAAAAATATGGGATAAATGTACCCATATCCCTTCATTTGGAGTACGGTCTAGGGGGGGCAGAACACGGGGCATCTACTATTACAATTGATAAAAAAGAGGTCTTTAAGCAAATGAAAAAAGACTTAACCTTCCTTCAGCAAACCTGGCAAAGAGCTAAATAAATCAAGATAATCAATGAACAATTCTATGAATTACAATACTATTTCCACTATAGGGAAACTTAAGGAAGTTAGTACAGCTACCATCGCTACCTGTCTTTTTAAAAAAGGATTGAAAAATCAATATATACAAGAGGTTGGGCCCTTAAAATTGGGTAAGCCCACCATGGTAGGCGAGGCCTATACTTTACGGTACATACCGGCCAGGGAAGATTTAAACCCCATTGAAGTATTCAAAGACCCCAAACATCTGCAGAGGGTGGCTGTTGAAAATTGTCCGGAAGGAGCTATTTTGGTTATCGATAGTAGAAAAGATCCCAGGGCAGCCTCCGCAGGTTCTATATTGGTTACTAGATTAATGGTCAGAGGGGCAGCGGGAATTGTAACCGATGGTGGTTTCCGGGATTCGGCCGAAATTGCAGAATTGGATTTCCCTTCCTATCACAATAGACCGTCGGCACCCACTAATCTTACCCTGCACCAAGCCGTTGCCATCAATGAACCCATTGGATGCGGCGATGTGGCAGTATTTCCTGGTGATATTTTGGTAGGGGACGATGATGGGGTTATGGTGATTCCGGCCAAAATTGCCGCAGAGGTGGCCGATGAATGTTTGCAAATGACTTTATTTGAAGAGTTTGTGATGCAAGAAGTAAAAAATGGCAAATCCATAATAGGACTTTATCCGCTTGTTGATGAAAAAATTAAACTGGCCTTTCAGAACTGGAAGGAAACTAGGGCTGTTTAGAGCTTGGTGTAAAGCTTTTGGAAACACTGTTATGTTGTAGGTTAGGGCCTTAAGGTTGCTGCCATCTGTCATGACTGGTATAGGTTTGGTCTGCTCAACTATTAGGTGTTGCCCCATAGGACATTAAAATAGATCTGTAAGAGGTATACAAAGAATATTTTTGCTTTATGTTAAATTAGTTTAACTTTAGGCAACAGATTTTTGACCCTAAAATGAGTAGCGTTCTTGCTCGTGACCATTGGAGATGTACATGTTTCTATTATCTATTTAAAAAATGAAGTAGCAAAGGCCAATGCACAATCTCCCTTAGCCAGATCCATTTAATTTTTGGTGCGGAAATATAGGAGGTTTAAAAGGAGGTATAAAAAATCTGTCCCAGTTGTTTTTAATGAAAATTTTTGTCCTGAAGAAATAATGTATTTTGGGCCATTATGACCAACTACCATAACCAGACCAAATAATGAAAAAATACAAAGTTGTGCTTGCCGCATTTCATCTCTTTTTTTTGATGTTGCAGTATACCAATGCAACCGCCCAAACAAATGCCAAGGATATTAAGGTGTCCAGAATCTATTCGGATGAAAATTACAATGCCTTTACCTCCCTTATAAAGTTTAAGGACAAGTTTTACTGTGCCTTTCGCTCTGGGGAAAAACATGTCTATGGAAAGGATGGTATTATAAAGATATTAACCTCCAAAGACGGTTCGGCCTGGAAAGAAATAGGGGTGATAGGGTTAAAAGGATTTGATTTGCGAGACCCCAAACTGTCCATTACCCCGGATGGACGCATAATGGTCACCATGGGGGGGTCTATCTATAAAGGAAAGGAATTGTTGGGGGGAATACCCCATGTTGCCTTCTCAAATACCGATGGAGCACAATTTTCCTATCCCCGGCCTATTAATTTAGAGGCAGGATTGAAGGGTGAATTTGACTGGCTATGGAGCCTGACTTGGTTTCAGGGTACAGGGTATGGCGGACTCTATTCTAGAGAGGAGATTGATGATGGTAAAAATAAGACTACCATTAAATTGGTGAAGACCACAAACGGAGTTGATTATGCACTGCTAGCCCATTTGGAAATTGAAGGAAATCCCAATGAATCTACCATTAGGTTCAATGACAGTGGAGAGGCTATAATGTTGATTAGACGGGAAAATGGAAATAAAAGAGCGTTTTTGGGACACAGTTATCCACCTTATACCAAATGGACCTTTACCGAATCGCCATTTTTTATTGGGGGTCCAGATTTTGTGTCGGTAGGAGAGGGGCAATATATTGGTGGGGGAAGAATTAATAGGGAATATACCGGACTGGTTTCTTTTGGTAAAAATGGCAATTTTAAAGAGGTTTTAAAATTGCCTTCAAATTCTGATAGTAGCTATCCCGGTTTTGTTTTTGAAAATGATACCCTCTACATGAGCTACTATTCTTCGCACGAAACCGAAAAAACGTCCATTTACTTTGCAGAAATACCTTTGCGGTATGTTATACCTGACGAAAAAAGATAAATGATGTTGGAAAAATTGATGTGGATGAAATTTAAATATGTCCTTCATAGTATCTTGCTATTGATAATAATAGGGGCATTTAGTTCGTGTAAAATGAAGAGAGGTCCTGTTGGGGAAAAGGAAGTAGGGGGACCACAAACTGTATTGCGATTGACACCTAACGAGAACAATTCCCGGAATAGTGAAGGTGATTTTATTATGCTCAACAATGGAAAATTACTCTTTGTGTATACCCGTTATAATAAAGGAAGTGGTTCTGATCATGACCCGGCGTATTTGGCAAGTAGGTATTCAGAGGATGGTGGTGTAACATGGAGCAAGGAAGATAGGGAAGTAATCCCCAATGAAGGGGAGATGAATGTGATGTCGGTTTCCCTCTTGCGATTGCAAAACGGAGCCATAGCCCTGTTTTATCTTAGAAAGAATAGTACCCTAGACTGTGTGCCCATGATGAGATTATCTTTGGATGAAGCTAAGAGTTGGAGTAGTCCCATAGCCTGTATCACGGACAAGAAAGGGTATTTTGTTTTAAATAATGATAGGGTAGTTCAGCTT
>JBFHGV010000524.1:0-3252 GCA_041582955.1 Arenibacter sp. | reverse complement strand
TGCATTTGCATTAAAAGCTTTTAATGCATAATCTTTAAAAGCAGTAACAAAAATGACAAAAAAATCTCTTTTTTCTAATGATTCCAGTAAATCGAATCCTTCTGAGCCCCTTGGCATTCGTATGTCTAAAAAAATCAAATCGGGGTTGAGTTTTTCAATTTTTTCCTTTGCTTCAGCTACACCTCCGGCTTCACCAATCACCTCAACATTTTTGCAATTATCCTGCAAAATCATTTCAAGATTTTTTCCAGCTTGAAACTAAATCTGACGAAAGGGGCAATGAAGGCTTGTACAACACCTTCATGGAAAACTTTCCAATTACAGACACAAGGAACCAGTTCGTATTAGAATTTTTAGATTATTTTATTGATCCACCTAGATATTCCATCCAAGAATGTATAGAGCGTGGACTTACCTATAGTGTTCCTTTAAAGGCACGGCTTAAATTATATTGTACAGATCCCGAACATGAGGATTTTGAGACTATTGTACAGGATGTTTACCTAGGGACCATACCTTATATGACTCCTAGTGGTACTTTTGTTATCAATGGAGCAGAACGTGTTGTTGTTTCCCAATTGCACCGTTCTCCTGGAGTTTTCTTTGGTCAGTCTTTTCATGCTAACGGAACCAAGTTATACTCTGCCAGGGTTATTCCGTTCAAAGGTTCCTGGATAGAATTTGCAACAGATATCAATGGGGTGATGTATGCCTATATTGATAGAAAGAAAAAATTACCGGTAACCACCCTTTTTAGAGCTATCGGTTTTGAAAGAGATAAGGATATATTGGAAATATTCGACCTTTCAGAAGAAGTTAAAGTATCCAATGCCGGACTTAAAAAAGTATTGGGTCGTAAATTGGCGGCTAGAGTATTGAACACTTGGCATGAGGATTTTGTGGATGAGGATACCGGCGAAGTGGTGTCTATTGAAAGAAATGAGATTATCCTTGACCGTGATACTATTTTAGAAAAGGATCATATTAATGAGATATTGGAAGCTGATGTGAAAACTATTCTTTTGCATAAAGAGAATAATGCACAAAGCGACTATGCCATTATACATAACACCCTTCAAAAAGATCCTACAAACTCTGAGAAGGAAGCCGTAGAACATATTTATCGTCAATTGCGTAATGCAGAACCGCCCGATGAGGAAACTGCACGTGGAATTATTGATAAATTGTTCTTCTCTGATCAACGTTATAATCTAGGTGAGGTTGGACGTTATAGAATGAACAAAAAATTGGGATTGGATATTGGAATGGACAAGCAGGTCTTGACCAAGGAAGATATCATTACCATTATAAAATATTTGATCGAGTTGATCAACTCCAAAGCGGAGATTGATGATATTGATCACCTTTCCAACCGTAGGGTTAGGACAGTTGGTGAGCAGCTGTCCCAGCAATTTGGTGTTGGTCTTGCACGTATGGCCAGGACCATCCGTGAGCGTATGAACGTACGTGATAACGAAGTGTTTACCCCAATAGATTTGATCAATGCCAAGACGTTGTCATCGGTGATCAACTCTTTCTTTGGTACCAACCAGTTATCCCAGTTCATGGACCAGACCAATCCATTGGCAGAAATAACACATAAGAGAAGGTTATCCGCATTGGGGCCTGGTGGTTTATCAAGGGAAAGAGCAGGTTTTGAGGTACGTGACGTTCACTATACTCACTACGGAAGACTTTGTCCTATTGAAACGCCTGAGGGACCAAATATTGGTTTGATTTCTTCCCTTTCGGTTTTTGCCAAAGTAAACCCAATGGGCTTCTTGGAAACACCTTATCGAAAGGTAGAAAGTGGTACGGTAGATATTAATGAGTTTACCTATTTAAGTGCCGAGGAGGAAGAAGGAATGAAGATTGCCCAGGCAAACATTCCTATGGATGAAAATGGAACTATTACTGCAGAGAAGGTAATTGCTAGGGAAGAAGGAGATTTCCCAGTTGTGGACCCAGCGGAAATTCAATATACCGATGTGGCGCCTAACCAAATAGCCTCTATTTCTGCTTCCTTGATTCCCTTTTTGGAACATGATGATGCTAACAGGGCTTTGATGGGATCTAACATGATGCGTCAGGCTGTTCCATTATTAAAGCCAGATTCGCCAATAGTTGGTACTGGTTTGGAACGTCAGGTAGCTTCAGATTCCAGAGTGTTGATCAATGCTGAAGGAGACGGAGTTATAGAGTATGTTGATTCACAAAAGATCACCATAAAATATGACCGTACCGAAGAACAAAGATTGGTAAGCTTTGAAGATGATTCCAAGACCTATGAGTTGGTTAAGTTTAGGAAGACCAACCAGGGAACAAGTATTAACCTAAAACCCATTGTTAAGAAGGGCTACAAGGTTAAGAAAGGACAGGTTCTTTGTGAAGGATACGCAACGGAAAGTGGAGAGTTGGCACTTGGTAGAAATTTGGTCGTGGCCTTTATGCCATGGAAGGGTTATAACTTTGAGGATGCCATCGTTATTTCAGAGAAGGTAGTTCGTGAGGATATCTTTACTTCCATACACGTAGATGAATATGCCTTGGAAGTTAGGGATACAAAATTGGGGGCGGAAGAGCTTACCAATGATATTCCGAACGTTTCCGAAGAGGCAACCAAGGATTTGGACGAATACGGGATGATCCGTATTGGAGCAGAAGTAAAACCAGGTGATATCCTTATTGGTAAGATTACACCAAAAGGAGAATCGGATCCAACGCCGGAAGAAAAATTATTACGTGCCATCTTTGGAGATAAAGCCGGTGATGTTAAGGATGCTTCATTAAAGGCTTCCCCATCTCTGAGAGGTGTTGTTATTGATAAAAAGTTGTTTTCTAGATCGGTAAAAGATAAGCGTAAACGTTCTGAAGACAAGGAAGAATTGGCTAAGTTGGAATTGGAATACGAAGTAAAATTCCAACAGCTAAAAGATGTATTGGTAGAAAAACTTTTCACTTTGGTGAATGGTAAAACTTCGCAAGGGGTATTGAACGATCTTGGCGAGGAAGTACTTCCAAAAGGAAAGAAATATACTATGAAAATGCTTAATGCCGTTGATGATTTTGCCCATTTGGTAGGGGGAAGTTGGACTACGGATAAGGAGTGTAATGCCTTGGTAGCAGATCTTTTACATAACTATAAGATTAAATTGAACGACCTTCAAGGAAATCTTAGAAGGGATAAGTTCACTATTTCTGTTGGGGATGAGTTGCCAGCAGGTATTATGAAATTGGCCAAAGTATACATTG
>JBFHGV010000523.1:0-3263 GCA_041582955.1 Arenibacter sp. | reverse complement strand
TAACCCCTAAAGTGAACGGAATTTGTGGGAATTTCTATTGGGATACGGATCTTCAGCAGGAGGTAATGATGAATGACCCAAAATATCTAAAAGTGCCTACCATCCTTTCAGAATTAAGTAAAGAAGGCAGAAAAGTGGCCGTGGTTACCGCTAAGGATAAGTTGCGCAAAATGTTGGCCCATAATCTGGAGGGTATCTGTTTTTCGGCAGAATTTGCCAATCAGGCTACCTTGGAGGAAAATGGTATTGAAAATGTAGAGGAGGGATTAATGGGCAAGGAAAGGCCTGGTATTTACGACCCCTATATCTCTGTGTATTGCATTGAGGCCGGTGCCAAATTATTGAAGCGCCAGCATTTTGATGTCATGTATTTAACAACAACAGACTTCGTGCAGCACAAATACGCTCCAGGAAGTGCGGATGCCAACGATTTTTTATCCAAAATAGATCTGTGGCTGGGAGAGTTGGATAAGTTGGGCGCCATTATCGGGCTAACCGCAGATCATGGAATGCAGGCCAAGACCAACCCGGACGGTAGCCCCAAAGTGCAGTTTATAGAACAACTTTTAAATGCGCAGAATATTAAGTCCAGGGTAATACTTCCCATTACAGATCCCTATGTGGTGCATCATGGGGCCCTTGGCGGATATGGAACATTATACTTAGAGGACAAGGCCCAGTTACAATCGGCCAAAGATTATTTGTTGGGCTTGGATGGTATTGAAAAGGTGTTGACCAATGCTGAGGCTGTTGAAGAATATGAGCTACCGGCCGATAGGATCGGGGACTTGGTGGTTTTGGCCGATTCTTCCACCACCATAGGTAGAACCCCGGATTGGCATGAATTGGACAAGGTCAAGGAAGGGTTGCGCTCGCACGGTGGGGAGCATTGTCAAGAGGTGCCCATGATTTTCAACAAGAAGTTGAATGCTGAATACAGTGAGAAATTGGCTTCCGGAAATAGTAGGAACTTTGATTTGTTCCATTTCCTGAGTAATGGATTTTCTAACTAAACCCCTTTAAATAAATACTATGATCGAATTTGGAAGTATAGTTAATGGAAAGCAGGTAAAGAGCGGGGAATGGATCAATATTTATAACCCCTACACCAAAAAACAAGTGGGAAGGGTGTCGTCTTTGGATACAACAACCTTGGACAAGGTGTTGGTGGATACCAAGAATACCAAAATTAACCTAACTAGGTACGAGCGCTATGATATACTGAATAAAATAGCAACTGCCTTGGAGGAGCGGGTAGATGAGGTTAGTAAGATGATAACCGATGAGACCGGACTTTGTTTAAAGGATACCCGATATGAGGCCAGTAGGGTTTCAGATGTGCTGCGGTTTTCGGCAATGAAGGCTTTGGATGACGATTCCCAGGTGTTTCCCTGTGATGTGTCTAAAAATGGAAAGCCTAGAAGAATTTATACTACTCGTGTGCCCTTAGGGCTTATTAGTTGTATAACCCCTTTTAACCATCCTATGAACCAGGTGGTACATAAAATAGCGCCGGCGATAGCGACGAACAATACCGTGGTTTTAAAGCCGTCCGAAAAAACGCCCTTATCGGCCTATTATTTTGCGCAATTGGCCCTGGATTGTGGTCTGCCACCCAATATGCTCAACGTGGTCAATGGTGCCGATATTGAGGCCACTGCGGAAATGATGACCATACATCCGGAAATCACTATGGTGTCCTTTACCGGAGGTAGTAAAATAGGAAAGATCATCGCTTCAAAGGCGGGGTATAAAAAATTGGTATTGGAACTCGGAGGAAGCTCTGCCCTATTAGTTTTGGAAGATGCCAATATAGAGGAGGCCGTAGAGGTGACCATGGCTGGGACTTTTAAAAATTCTGCCCAGCGCTGCACCGCCATTAGACGGATTTTGGTTCATGAAAGTATTGCGGATACCTATGCCGCTAAATTGGCAGATAGGGTAAAAGCCTTGAAATACGGTGACCCGTATAATTCGGATAATGATATGGGAACCGTGATAAGCGAAGACTCGGCCAAAGAAATGGAATCTAGGGTGCAAGACGCAATAGACAATGGGGCAGTGCTCTTGGCAGGTCATAAACGTGATGGTGCCCTTTATGCCCCAACGGTTTTGGACCATGTGCAAAATGCCCATGAAGTGGTGGCCAAGGAGACCTTTGGTCCCGTAGCGCCAATCATTAGGTTTAAGAGCTTGGACGAGGCTATAGATATCGCTAATGATACTCCCTATGGGCTGTCCGGAGGGGTGGTAAGCAATCATTGGCCCTCCATACAAAGAGTCATTACCGAGCTGGATACAGGTACGGTGAACGTAAATGAAGCACCTAGCTACCGCTTGGAATGGACGCCCTTTGGCGGAGTAAAAGACTCCGGATTGGGCTATAAGGAAGGGGTAATAGAAACCATGAAGGGCTATACCTATGTAAAGACCTATTCTCTGCCATGGGATATAGCCTAATTGAACGAATACAAGAATAGAAAAAAATAGCAAATGCAAATAAAAAGAAATGTGTTGTTGAATCCAGGTCCGGCAACCACAACAGATTCCGTAAAATTGGCACAGGTAGTTACCGATATTTGTCCAAGGGAAAAAGAGTTTGGCGACCTTATGGAATACTGCGCTACCGAAATAACCAAATTTGTTGGAGACCCAAATGAATATGCTACCGTACTGTTCGGTGGTTCGGGGACGGCAACGGTAGAGGCGATATTGAGTTCCGTTGTACCCGAAAATGGACGTATTCTAATCATAGATAACGGCGCGTATGGAAAACGCATGTGCAAGATTACCAGTATCTATAAATTGGATACCGTGGTTTTTGAATCTTCATCCATAGCCCCAATAGACCTTAAAGCCCTAGAAGAAGTTGTAAAGTCCGAAAAGGGGCTTACCCATTTGGCCATGATACATCATGAAACAACTACGGGCCTGTTGAATGACATTGAAGCCGTGGGGAAAATATGCTCGGCCCATAATCTGAGCTTTATAGTAGATTCTATGAGTGGGTTTGCCGCTATACCCGTAGATATGAAAGCTATGAATATAGACTATTTGGCAGCCAGTTCCAATAAGAATATTCAAGGTATGGCCGGAATAGGTTTTGCTATTTGTAGTAAAAAAGCCTTGTTGTCAACGGCATCCATCCCTATGCGCAACCTATATTTAAACCTCTATGCGCAGTACGCTTATTTTGAAAAAACACACCAAACCAGGTTTACCCCTCCGGTGCAAACTTTTTATGCTTTAAAACAAGCTATTAT
>JBFHGV010000522.1:0-3271 GCA_041582955.1 Arenibacter sp. | reverse complement strand
TCCAACTCGGAAGGAACGGGCTGAGGGGCAAGGTTCTCCTTACCTACCCAATAAAATTTCCAATTGAATCCGGTTACACCACTAATCGTCACTTTTAATGGCCACCCCAAGGCACCACTATCCACAACTTTCTTTAATTTTCTAACCGGTGTTCCCATTCCGTAAAAATTATCCTTAAAGCGGAACCATGTATTTAAACGGAACATTTTACCATGAAGTTTCATGGCCTCTACTACTTTTTTACCTTCTCCTATGGTTCTGGTCATTGGTTTCTCGCACCATACGTCCTTACCTGCCTCAGCTGCCATTATAGACATTAAACCGTGCCAATGGGGTGGGGTCGCAATATGAACAATATCTACATCCGGCCTTTGAAGTACCTCCCTAAAATCGCGATAACCCTTTACGCTGCCACCCACTTTTTGTAGTGTATTGGCCAAATGATTCGCATCCGCGTCGCATATGGCCAACAACTTTGTACCTTCATAGGTAAGATGTCCTTGCCCCATACCCCCAACACCTATTACAGCCTTGGTCAATTGATCACTGGGTGGGATAAAATTGGCCCCTCCCATAACATGTCTGGGAATAATACTGATTCCCGCAGCTGCCACAAGCGATTTTCTTACAAAATCCCTTCGGCTAGTAGATTTTTTCTCCATTGATACCTATTCTATTGATTAATTGCAATTTTGACATTCAAAGCAACAAAGAAACGGGATAATGCGTAAAAAAAGGGGTAATATTTGGGGTAATAAAATAGAAAAACCAGTAATTATACCAATTTTTTTCAGCTATCTACTGGTTCTCTGACGAATTGCTTATTACCATCTCCTCAAATCTTAGGACATAAGATTCTCCGTAAATCTTCTCATAAAGCTTAACAAAATTATCGTAAACAGTACGGGCAAGACTTAATTTGCCCTGCCTAATAAGTATCTGAAGTTTTATCTGCAAAGCATTTTCATTTAAATCGTCATAAATATACATTACAGAAGCAAGATCGTATAACAATACACTATGGGCATCCATATCCAGCTTATTACAGAGTTCCCAACACAATTCAATAATGCTATTGCTCATTTTTTCTACAAAGGGATCCAACCAGGAATCACTCATATTTGCCAAAAATCGACCTTCTTTTAATATTGCTATCAGTTTTGGCAAATGCTGCTCCAAATAGGACCTAGTCCTGTCCCCCGAACTTAGGTCGTTCATATAGTCCAACACCTCCTGATAATCACAATAACAGTTAGCACCCAATTCCAGAAACCAATTCTTATCCCTAAAGGTTAAACTAATTTCTTTGGAAGCGGACAATATGGCCCGGAGGTTCTGGATATTGGTACCCCTAGTATTTTTGGCATTCTTGAGCCCCACTCCAGGCCAAAGGGATTCTGTAAGCTTCTTGGTACTGATGCCCTTTTTATCACCAATACTATGTAACAAAACTATAACAAACAACTGTTTTAATTTGGGCGACAATCTCTTTGCTATATCATTGCCCTCCTCTGTTATAATCCTTAAAGGGCCGAAACACAATATTTTTTCGGAATAATTTTCCAGTGTACCCACTCCATTTACAGCACTTTCTTTCTTGGGCAACCTAGAAGTCACAACCGTATTATTTCTACTAAACCTATGCCTGTGCCTCTTCCACAACCACCAGACCACGACCACCAAAACTAGGGTGACCAGCACTATCCAAATAGCCAGGCCATAAGACTGCACTTCACGTTCCTCCCCTACCAATCCTTGGTACTCCCTTGTAATTTCGTTGGCATTAAGTTCGCGTTCCCAAATTTTAATGTTTCCCAAATAACCATTAAAAAACTCCTGCCATAGATTACTACCTATTAAAATATTGTAATCAGACGTATCATAGTCTTCTATAAGCTTAATCTTATCCGTAGGCTGACCGTTGACAAAAAACAGGAGCTCATTATTCACCTTGGAATGCACCAAGGCCACGTGGGTCCATTTGCCCAAGGGCACAGGAGATGCTTTGGAAATATAATCTTTAATCCCAGCCATGGTAAAGGTCAATAAACCATTATGAAGCTTAAGAACAAAATTCTCACCCTTGCCCAAAATGCTATTGTTTACGTTTAATTCCGTTGGCTTCACCCAGGCCGATATGGTAAAACTACCCTGTAGTGCATTCCTACTATCCAGTCCTGCATCCACATAGGCGCCATTGCTAAAGAACCCCACCTTAGCGTGCAAAGGATCATCTTGGATTTCTATATTTTTAGCAATCAACTCCCTGTTGTTCTTACGCGCTATATTCCTGATGTCTGTTCCAAAAACAAAATAATCCGACAACCCATATTCAAAATCCAAGGGGAATCCCGTAAATTCCTTAAGGTTATCCCGGTTTTCCGGGGTAGTAAAAATAATGTCTGGGGAAAAATAATAACCTGCCTTATGTGGAACAAAAACTGGCAAACTCTCCTTAAGATCTATTGGAATACTAAAATAGCCATTTGCCACAAGGTTTCTATGTCTCTTAAAATACACCTCCGCCAATAAGCCATCTTTAGACCTCACCGCACCAAATACTTTGCTCCGAGCATTTAGCTTAACAATAATGCTATCTACCTTGCCTACGCGTTCTGGATCAACTTTGATAAAATTGGGCATCCTGGCCGATTTCCTCCAGATATCCAAAAAAATACTGTCGGCAACCATTTCCTTATTGGGTAGATACAGTGCCCCTAGCTCTCTAAGCTTATTGAACTTTAGCGCCGCCCCTTTCTTGGGCAAAGAATCCAGTTTTAATACTTCAACATCCCGTAAAGAAATTTTTGGTGTCCAAACGCCTTCCGGCCATTGAAGATGCAAGTCCGCATCAGTTAAAATAACGAGTGAGTCCTTTTTAGTGATCAATTGTTGCAATAGGGTCTGCTGACTCTCCCGATAATGGGAAATGAGCACGGCCAAAGGAGATTTACCGTTTAACAAAAAAGGTAAATTGGCAGGGGAGATCTCATCAATATCAACCAATATTCGCGATTGAAGACGAACTTTCCATTTATCCTCCTCTGAAAGGAGGTGGTATTCTTGAGCTGTTCCCGCTTTTATAAAAAGGAACAAAAACACCAAACCAATTTTACATACAATACTTCTTCCCAACAAAATTTACACAATCAACCCCATTCGGGAATTCTATTTATCCACGCAATTTACTAAGAATAAATAGAATTATATCTATACAGAATTAGCTGAAGTATATCGATATAGAAAAAAGGAAATACCTCCTTATATTACT
>JBFHGV010000521.1:0-3274 GCA_041582955.1 Arenibacter sp. | reverse complement strand
TACTTTTACATTTCTTGTACCCTTTGCAATGGCTATCCAAAAAATAATGGTACTACCTAACGTAATTAAATTTGTCCTTTGGATACCAAAATCTCTTTTTGCTTAATGTAGTCCACCTCTTGAACCGTTGAATTTTAATCAATAGCCAATACGTAAGCTGCTGCCGCAGATTGCCCCAATATCATAAATACAGGCTCCTTCCTGATAGACCTAAAAGCGATATGGCCAGAAGATACACAAACGGGAACCAAAAGGTTCTTAAAAGACTCCTTTGTAGGTACCAATGAACCGACGTAACTTTATTTTAGTCTCATAGTTTTATGAGTTATTTATCTACATACTTTAACTCAACTATTTATTTTAACGATTTATCGTCTACAATTTTGTCAAGTTCATTTTTCAATTCTTGTGCCATTTCTGGCATTTTCCCAATAAGATTTTCCGACTCTGAAATATCATTTTTCAGATTATATAATTCCCCCGTTCCATTGTTGGCATTACTAGGCTCAATGTATTTCCAATTTCCCTTTCGAAGACCCATACTATTATTTGAAGATTGAACCACCACCGATTCTCTAATATTTTTTTCTTCTCCTTTGAGGTTCGGGAATTGGTCAAAACTATCAATGGCCGCATCATGGGGTAGGTGAAATCCAATTACTGAACTGATGGTTCCCAGTATATCGTTTAAGGCAAAAATCTTATCAGATTTGATACCTGCCGGAATCTTAGCGGGCCATTTTGCAATAAAAGGTGTTCTAACCCCACCTTCCCATATTGTCCATTTGGAACCTCTCAAGTTACCGTTAGGGTGATGTTCATTTTTATCAAGGTTTTTTCCTTTGACATCTGATAAATTGTTACTTGGGTTTGCATTGTCAATGTGAATTCCTGTTCTCTCAAATTGAGATCCGTTATCACTTGCAAAAAGAATAATTGTATTTTCAGCTTGACCTAAGCTATCAAGTGTATTTAGAATCTGGCCGATATGGCTATCTAATTCAGACACGTAATCGCCATACGTACCCGCTTCAGTGGTACCTATAAATTCATCACTAACCGATAATGGCACATGCGGAACATACGGAGCATAATATAAAAAAAACGGATTTTCATTACCTACTACAGATCGCTCATTTAAAAAACCAATACTTTTTTTAGTAATACGTTTAAGGTATTCATTGGCTGGAATAATTTCGATATGATCTTTATTTTCAGCCGAATCTATATTATAAAATTCATGTTGTAAAGCAGCAACTATATTATTACCTTCCATAACCCAACATTCACTTGCGCAACTAAATCCGTACCAGTTTTCAAAACCATTATCTACAGGACCATTATTTATTGGTTGTTGTAAATCAATGTTCTTACCGTTGTTCTCTGCCTTAAACTTACCGAAACCAGCAGGTTTAAGACCATCTAAAGTAGGAAAAGTAGCCCCTAAATGCCATTTGCCAAACCCAGCAGTAGTATACCCTACCTCCTGTAACATCTTTGGGAGTGTTAATTGACCCTCATCCATCATAGAGGGTTCATAGTTTGATAAAACACCAGATTTTTTCCAACTTCTAAATGGGTATGTTCCTGTCATCAATGCATATCTAGAGGGCGAACAAACAGAAACAGGGCAATACGCATTGGTAAAACTGATACCTTCAGAAGCCAATTTATCCAAATTGGGAGTAGGAATAAGAGATTTATCATTAAACGATCCCAAATCTCCATACCCAAGATCATCTGCAAGTATTAAAACAATATTGGGTAAGGCTTTTGGCTCCTCTTTTAGGTTTGCACAGGAAACGAATACCAACGTACCTAGTATCACAATAGGATTTATTAAATAGCTACTACGGTTTAAATATTTGATTTTTTTAATAATATCTACTGATGGTAAATTCATGGAACAGTTATTTAGTAATTCTTGATTTATTCAAGACGTTGGCCATTTTTCAATAAGATGGATTTTAAACGCTCATAGGAAACATCTTGAACTGAACTTCCGGTATCAATTGCCAAGGAGGCTGCGGTTGCAGCAGACTCTCCTAAAACCATAAATACTGGTTCCATCCGTATAGATCCAAATGCAATATGAGTAGCGCTAAGACAAACTGGAACTATTAAATTTTCACATTCTTCCTTTTTAGGCACCAAAGATTTATAACTTATAGGATAAGGATCAAAACCATGAGCTTCCACATTACCCTCATTTTGAACATAACCGTTAGCATCCACATACCGTTGTGTATTGTGGGAATCCATGGTGTATGCAGCCAATCCAATGACATCCTCTGCCACTACCAGACCCTCACAATTACGCTGCGTCATAACATAATCACTGATCATACGTCTAGCCTCACGGATATATAATTGTTGTTGCCAACCATCTTCTCTTTCAAATTCATCCTTTGTAGTACCCCATCTTGAGGCCTCATCACGTACTTCCTTTGGAATCCTGGGGTGATTGGCCAATGTCCACATTAACCCCATCTGGTAGTTACGGTGGTCTTCGATGATTTTTTCCCTCTCAGCATAGGAAGCTTCAGGATAATCATAATTTTTACCAATATAATCAGTGGAGAAACCAAATCTATTGTTAGAATCGGTCTTGCGATTTGGCATACTGGAATTTATTAATGGTAATAAAGGACCGCCTTTATAGTACATGTCACGTACCGACCCCTTGCGAGCTTCATAATTTCTAAAAAGAAGCTCATAATCCAGTTCTTTATAATTCCTAGGTTTCTTAAATGGAATACGATTATCTGGATGGTCGGTCAAACACATTCTAAAACAATAAGCCTGAATCTTATTATCCCCATCCCCTTCAACACCAGGTTTTTCATTTACATTGGGCAAAAGTCCGCTCTCTGGATCTCCTTTAACTATGTAGGGATCTACTCTTGGTATAAAATTGTGGTTAGCAGCATTTTTAGAAATCAAATGGGTCAAAGATATATTGTAATTGTTCGGTTGAACTCCGTTTAGAGTTTCTCCGTATTCCTGATTACCCTCACGACCTATTGCATAACTAACTCCAGCGGCGGCTAAGAGATCACCTTCATACGTTGCATCAAGGAATACTTTGCCTACAAATTTCTTCCCACTTTCCATTGAAATGGATACTATCTTCCCATCAACCTTTTTTACACCAGAATCCCTATTTAATCTCTCGTTATATATAACCTTAACCTTCTCTTTTTTCATCATATCATGATAAACAGTCAATGCTGCCGAAGGCTCAAAAGTCCACATGGTAGGTTCTCCCTTTTCC
>JBFHGV010000520.1:0-3289 GCA_041582955.1 Arenibacter sp. | reverse complement strand
TGGGCGGAATTCGCCGAGGACCCGGCGCAGAAAGAGGCGATGTGCCGGCGCGCGCTCGCCATCTTTCCGGGATTCTTCCTCGAGATGAATGCGGGCGCCGAAATCCGGCCGCGCGATCCGGACCTCAGATGTAGACGATTCCAAATTATACACCCAGCCAGAGGAAGTTGCCTACGCCTATGAGGAGTTATCCAAGGTAAGCCACAGGTTCACCATTGCTGCGGCATTTGGTAATGTTCACGGAGTATACAAACCTGGAAATGTAAAATTGACCCCTAAGATCTTAAAGAATTCACAAGAATTCATCTCTAAAAAATACGGTGTAGAAAACAACCATATCGATTTCGTTTTTCACGGTGGATCAGGTTCAACCGTAGAAGAAATTCGCGAAGCTATAGGATACGGAGTCATCAAAATGAATATTGACACTGACCTTCAGTATGCTTTCCTTGAAGGAATCAGAGACTATATTCAAGGTAAAAAGGACTATTTACAGTCCCAGATCGGAAATCCTAACGGAGCGGACGAACCCAACAAAAAACACTACGACCCACGTGTTTGGTTAAGAGAAGGAGAAAAATCATTTATAACACGTTTAAAAAAGGCCTTTGAAGATCTTAATAACGTGAACACCCTATAATCCTCAAACCCTAAAAGAAAACGTATGTCATCTTGGTTTAAAAGAAAGGAAAAAGGAATACAGACCGCCACAGATCAGAAAAAAGACACCCCAAAAGGGCTCTGGTATAAGTCACCTACCGGGAAAATTGTTGAATCTGATGAATTGGCAAAGAATTTTTATGTTAGCCCAGAGGATGATTATCATGTAAGAATAGGCAGTAAGGAGTATTTTGAGATTCTTTTTGATGATAATAAGTTTACCGAACTCGATGTTAAACTATCTTCCAAGGACCCTTTAAAATTTGAGGACACCAAAAAGTATGTAGACCGTTTAAAGGCTGCTGAGGCCAAAACCGGATTAAAGGATGCGGTAAGGACTGCTGTTGGAAAATCTATGGGCAAGAACGTGGTTATTTGCTGTATGGACTTTAGCTTTATTGGCGGTTCTATGGGTAGTGTTGTTGGCGAGAAAATTGCCAGGGGTATTGATCATGCCATTAAGAAGAAGCTTCCTTTTGTGATGATTTCCAAGTCTGGGGGAGCACGTATGATGGAAGCTGCGCTATCACTGATGCAATTGGCCAAAACATCGGCCAAACTTGCACAATTGGCAGATGCCGGGCTTCCCTATATCTCTTTGTGCACCGATCCTACCACTGGAGGTACAACCGCCTCTTACGCCATGTTGGGGGATATCAATATTTCCGAACCAGGGGCATTGATAGGTTTTGCCGGACCCCGGGTAGTTAAAGAAGCTACGGGCAAGGAGCTACCAGAAGGATTTCAGACAGCGGAGTTCCTGCAAGAGCACGGATTTTTGGATTTCATTGTCCACAGAAGGGACTTAAAAAAGAAAATCAACCTCTATATAGATCTGATAGAAAACAATCCTGTTAGACAATAATTATAAAAGGCCCTGAAATTATTCAGGGCCTTTCTTTTTTGAGCCATTATTTTCTGAACCTTCTCAGAAAAATGGCCTCCGTAGACCCGTCAGGATACGTTAGCTCCCCTTTGGCATCACAACTGCCATCCCCAAAATCGAGACTTACAGTGGTATCGTTTCTGGTTATTTCCAGAACTCCACTTACAATAAACCTACAAGAAAGCTCACGACGCAAAGGAGTTGTGATTTCCCTGCTGTACACATTGCCCAATTTCCCCATATAAGTACTTTTGCCACTTATCAGGAACACATTGTCTGCCCAATACCCACTGCCATAACCTGCTATCCATTCGCGGGTTCTACTACCTTCAAAACTAGCAGTAGTCCCATCGGGCCATACCCCGTTATAACTGGCCACGGCGTCTGATTGCGGATTGCCATTTTCATTGGCAGCAGTTCTTTCCAAAGTACCTCCGCCTTCTACAGCCACCTCATTAAAGCTAAAATTCTCCAGTGAAAAATTTACGGTTGCCGTGGCCGTGTCCGCGTCTTTGGTGCGACTCAAAAATAGTATCCCACTTAACAGGTTTCCATTGGGCAGCTCACAACCTTCCCCGAAGTCAATAGTGGTTTCCTTGGAAGTATCCGTAACAACTGTAGTGATGGTAACACATTCTGGCAAATAATCGGACCTGTAAAAGGCCTTGCCCCTAGCCTTGATAGCCTCGGTAGCCAAAACATCTTCACCAATGGTGACAATCTCCTCCGATATGGATTCTGCTTCATCACTGGCCACTAACTGAGCTACTTCAATGACCGAGTCTTCTTCATTTACGGCGGAATCTTCATTGCTACAGGAACCCATTACCAACAAAACCATTAACAACCATCCCGCTCCATTTGTTATTTTAAATCTCTTTTTCATCTTTTTTAATTTAATTGTTGAACAATAGTTACATGCAATTCGCGGTTTGTGGCTAGCCAAAAATTACGATCATTTACCGTCTACTGCATTATAACATTTTTTTAACGTTTAATATATGACCGTGTTTAATCAAAAAAGTTTAATTCCGTTATTAAAAAAAAGCCGGATTGGACGGGGATTCTAAAAAATAGTCTATCTTTGCGGCCTGATTGAAAATCAATCATGTACATAAAAATCATTAAAGTAATATTGGAATGTATTTAACTAAAGAAGTAAAAGCCGAGATTTTTAAAAAACACGGCGGAGAAGCAAAAAACACAGGTTCCGCTGAAGGGCAGATCGCTTTGTTTACACACAGAATCAACCACTTGACCGAGCATTTAAAGAACAATCGTAAAGATTTTAACACTGAGCGTTCATTGGTTAAATTGGTAGGAAAAAGAAGATCTCTTCTTGATTATTTAATAAAGAAAGATATCGTTAGATATCGTGCTATTATTAAAGAATTAGGAATTAGAAAATAATTTATCAAAAAGGGGGAAGTTCAACTTTCCCCTTTTTTTTACGATACCGGTACAATTTTTTAAGTTTGCCGCAAAGTCCCAGAGGCTTTCCTTTGGGCACAATCAAAAAGCTTGCACATAGTTTTTCATTGGTCCGCAACACACAACTACAACACAACAACGTCGTCTATACTAGACGAAAGACCATTGTTTAACAAACCTGTAATAAGGCAGGTTTTAATTCGTATTTATGATACCAAAAGTATTTAAAGAGGTCATTGACCTTGGTGACGGTAGGGAAATTTCTATCGAAACCGGAAAATTGGCAAAACAGGCCCATGGTTCTGTTGTTGT
>JBFHGV010000519.1:0-3295 GCA_041582955.1 Arenibacter sp. | reverse complement strand
GTCTATAACCCCTCTGGAAATGGACTCAAAATGGGATTGAAGGTCCAGGGCATCAAAGAAGCGCCCCATATTGCCGGTAAAGTTCTGCGCCAGCACCCCAAAGATTATCTGAAAGAACAGCCCTATAAACAAGGCGGTCATGAATGCGACGATCTGGTTGGTAGTGATACTACTGGCAAAAATACCTATGGCCGTATAGGCTATACTTAGGCACAAAAGGCCCAAATATCCGCAAAGGGTACCGCCATTGTCCAGATTGCCAATACTGGCAACGGTAAGTACATAGGGCAAGGTGGCCAAAAGGGCAATGCATACCAATAGTATAGATCCCAAAAACTTGCCCAGTATAAGTTGGCGGTCCGAAACCGATTTGGTGAGCAGTAGTTCCAAAGTACCGGTCTTACGCTCCTCGGCCAACATTTTCATGGTAATGGCCGGAATAAAGAAAAATAGGCTCCAGGAGGCGATATTAAAAAATACCCTGAGATTGGCTTGGCCAACCAAAAAGATATCGTTGCCGTAGAGCCAGGTAAAAAAGCCACTGAACCCCAAAAAAAGGCCCAAAATAATATAGGCGATCAGGGAATCGAAAAAAGTGGCCAGTTCCCGTTTTGCAATAGTCAAGATGGTATGCATATTTAATTTAGCGTTAAGTTTCTAAAAATGTCCTCTAGTTTGGTTTCCAAGGGGGTCAGTTCTGTCAGCACCCATTTATTCTCCACGCAGAGCTGAAAGATGTTCCGCTTGGAGGAGCTGTTGGCCATACTTTGGACTTCAAAAAGGTTTTCCTCCCGTTTTATCAGATCTGCCTCCCGCACCGTGTCCAGTGCGTTCAAGGAATTTAAAATGGCCTGTACGTCACCGTCCTCTATGCGCAACTTCAGCACTTCATTGCCCTGGGCTTGTTTTCTAAGTGTTTCTGGCGTTCCATTGGCTACAATATTGCCCCTATTAATGATCAGTATACGATCGCAGGTAGCCTCTACCTCCGGTAAAATATGGGTACTGAGGATTACCGTCTTCTCCTTCCCCAGATCACGGATAAGTTTTCTGATCTCTATAATCTGATTGGGATCCAGGCCGGTGGTAGGCTCGTCCAGCACCAAGATCTCCGGGTCATGGATCATGGCCTGGGCCAAGCCTACGCGTTGTCTGTAGCCCTTGGACAGTTCCCCTATTTTTTTGTGCTTTTCCCGATTAAGGCCGCAAATCCCGATCATTTCCCTGATCCTGCTGCCCATCTTGGTCTTCTCTACCCCTTGCAGGGAGGCACAGAACTCCAGGTAATCCATAACGGGCATATCCAAATACAGCGGGTTGTTTTCCGGGAGGTAACCAATGTGCTGCTTAAAATCGCTTTCCGTATCCCTTATACTTTGGCCTCCAATCCTGATATCGCCTTTTTCAATGCCGATATACCCGGTAAGCATTTTCATAGTAGTGGATTTCCCTGCCCCATTGGGCCCTAGGAACCCTAGCACCTCCCCGGTCTTTACATCAAAGCTGATGTTGTTTACCGCCGTTTGGGGGCCATAGGTTTTGGTTAGTTTTTCAATTTGTATATCCATATACGATACATCACTATTTAATTTGGTTAAACAATAATTTAGAGTTGAATGGGGCATGGGTATCCCAGAAGAACCAAGCCTTCACGTCTATCATTAGTGTTAAATAGATGTGGCCAATTGAGGATATTCCTTTGGTGAATTGGAATGCTCCAGGGCAGCTCTGGTTAAGCGCCGTTCACCAAGGTTAATTTGTAGGGAACCATTTTGAAAGCGAACGGAATTTATATGCCTATACCGTTTATGGGGAAGCCTAATTTTAAAATCCATGTCCTTGTTAGAGTGGGCAAAGGAACTGGAGCCATTGGTATAGGCGAAGGGATCTCCACTTAGTTTTATTTTTAGGTGAAGTACCCCATCCCGCACCATGAGAGTATGATTATTTTTTTTAAGAAAATTGGCCGCGATAAGTATACGGACCCCGGATTCCTCCAATTTCATTTGGAATTTTTTAAATCTGAGCGGGGGAAGGGTGTTTAGTCTTTGCTTGTAGTCTTTTTTCTTGGTTGTCTTTAAAGCATCCATAACTATTTTTTTAAATTATACTTTGTCTTTAAAAAGTAATCGTCTAAAGAAACAGAACGAAAATTGATTGCCAATTACACTAATAAGTAACCTCCTTATAGCGGGGCCACAATAGTCAAGACCCGAAGGTTAGCTGGGTATCTATAGGTTATTAAACCTTCATCTCTAAATCTTGAATTCGAAAAAATTGTTCCCTAAAAGAAAGTCTGGGAATAGGTATTGAAACCACTTCCTAATGAAAGTAAGTTCTGAAAAATGCCCACTTTTTATCCTATTTGGCACTAGTCTGCCAGTTGATGTTTCAATTGACCAAACAGAAAACAGGGGCCTAAAATTGTCTTCTAGCTTAATAAATTGCATGGTATTGCTATTTCAAATTTTGAATAAAAATAGCTATTCAAAGAAAATACCAAAAGTTAAAAAATGTAAAAATGTCAGTGTTAGGCTGACATTTTTGCGAATGATAGAGTAAGAACAAGCTGTTCAGGTGCTTATTCCTAAAGAATTGAGATAGCCGTTGGCAATAATGGAGCAAAGAAAACAAAGCAATTCGTCCAGGCCCCAATAATATCCCTTCCTCCCAATGCGGAAAACCCTTTTCCTAATTTGAAAAATCTTCTTATATTCGGAATTCTCTTACGAGAACCTTCCCCCAATTGTTAGAAAGAAAATACCAGCCGGACTATTGACTATGATGGTGTTTTTACAGAAAATTTAAAAATAAAGTTAGGAGCACTGAAAAAAAAGAAAGCGATATCTGTGTGAACAAATACCGCTTTAAATGTTTTCACAACGGAATAATCCTTATTGTGAATTGCTTTCAGTACAGTAAATATATACCAAATTAATTGAAAACCAAATATGAAAAGAATTTTAGGATTGGATTTAGGGACAACATCCATAGGTTGGGCATTTGTAAATGAAGCCGAAAATGCAAATGAACAATCATCAATTATTGGAACTGGTGTACGTGTAATCCCTTTGTCTACGGATGAACAGCAAGATTTTAAAAAAGGCAATTCCATAACAATTAATGCTGATAGAACTCTAAAGCGAGGCATGCGGAGAAATTTACAACGTTATAAGCAACGAAGAGCGGCGGTAATTGATATTTTGACCAAAATTGGGTTTATAGATGACAATACTATATTTTCTGAAGATGGTAAAGCAACTCACAGTACCTACGAGTTAAGAGCGAAAGCACC
>JBFHGV010000518.1:0-3314 GCA_041582955.1 Arenibacter sp. | reverse complement strand
AATGCTTGGCTACATTTCCCGTACCCACAATTACAATAGTTATCATATTCAAAAGTAAATATTAAATAAAATTTTCTAGGTCATGGTGCAGTAGTTTTTTTTATAAAATATATGTTAATGGTGTTCATAGCTCTTGGTCAATTGTGTAAATAGTTTTTGAGGGATGGCTCTACCACCCAACTATTCCAGAGGAAAATTTACCTGGTAAAATCAGTTGTAACCTATGGCCATGTATGGTCATCCAAATTGGGTATTGATATTTTGTGTTCTTTTTATTACTGATTGATAAAAAAATTATGGATTTAACTATTCAATTAACAAAAGATTTAATCTTTAAACCTTTTTAAAGATGTATTTTTGCCTGCTTAAAACAAACCTTTCTTGCCAAAATGATTGAACTCTTTAAAAAGATTTTCTTTTCTACCCGACTCACCGCTGTTTTATTTGTTGTTTTTGCTACTGCCATGGCTTTTGGAACCTTTATTGAAAGTTGGTACAGTACCGAAACAGCAAGGATTTGGATTTATAATGCCACCTGGTTTGAAGCTATCATGCTTTTTTTTGTGATTAATTTTATAGGGAATATTTCTAGATATAAACTTTTGCGAAAGGAAAAATGGGCCGTATTGTTATTACACCTTTCCTGGGTATTGATTATTGTAGGTGCTTTTGTTACCAGATATATCAGTTTTGAAGGTATGATGCCCATTAGGGAAGGGAGTACGGAAAATGTATTTTATTCGGACAAAACTTTCCTTACGGTTTATGTGGATGGGGAAATAGACAATGAGCCAAAACGTAAAATATTGGAAGATGATATTCTGGTTACCCCGGAAGCCATGAAATCCAATTTACCGTGGAACTCGGATTTTAATGGACAGCCCTTTACCGTATCCTATGTGGGCTTTATAGAGGGAGCCAAGGAGGGGTTAATAGAAGATCCAAACGGAAAAAAATATTTAAAAATTGTAGAGGCGGGCGACGGACAACGTCATGACCACTATTTGGAGAGTGGTGAGGTTACCAGTATTCACAATGTATTGTTCTCATTGAACAATATGACGGAGGGGGCTATAAATATTGTGGAATCTGATGGCAACTATCAAATTAAAGCACCCTTCGAAGGACAATTTATGAGAATGGCCGATCAGTTTCAGGGAGAGCTGGTTAAAGATAGCCTTCAACCCTTGCAGTTAAGATCTTTATACACCATGGCAGGTATGCAATTTGTAATTCCGGAGCCGATTGTTACCGGGGCATATGGTGTAGTAGCCATTCCTGAGGACGAGAAAACCGAGAATGATCAGGATGCCCTTATAGTAGATGTTAGCAGCAATGGGGAAACAGTGAGAAAGAAGTTGTTGGGAGCAAAAGGGTTGGCTAACTTTTCTGGCAAATTCCAGGTAGGGGGCTTAGATTTTAACCTTTGTTATGGCTCAAAAGTGTACACCCTGCCCTTTGGTGTTAAACTAAATGATTTTATAGCGGAGAAGTATCCGGGTACCGAGAATAGCTACGCTTCGTTTATGAGTAAGGTTACCGTAGAGGATGACCGCTCATTTGACTACGATATCTACATGAATCACGTACTGGACCATAAAGGGTATCGTTTTTTTCAGGCCAGTTTTCACCCAGATGAAAAAGGGACCGTTTTGTCTGTAAATCATGACTTTTGGGGCACTTGGATAACCTATATTGGGTATTTCTTGCTATATGCGGGACTAATGGGTATTATGTTTTTTGGTAAGACACGTTTTAGGGATTTGGGCACGGCCTTGGATAAATTGCAAAAGAAACGGGAAAAGTTAACGGTATTATTGTTGTTAGTTTCCAGTTTAAGCCTAATGGCCCAGGAAAATACGGAAAATAACGAGCATGCACATTCTAATATGCCTACACAACAACAGATAGATTCTTTGTTGCATGCCATTACGCCATCTAAGGAACATGCTTCCAAATTTGCCAAGTTGGTGATACAGGATGAAGGGGGCAGGATGAAACCCATTAATACCTTTTCATCTGAACTATTACGAAAATTAAGCCTTAAGGATAAATTTTCGGATTTCAATTCAGATCAGGTGTTTCTCTCCATGATGCTGAACCCTGCGGCATGGTACAATGCCGAGTTTATTGCACTGGTGAAAAACTCACAAAATGATAGCCTTAGAAAGATCATAGGGATAGAGAAGGGGAGAAAATATGTGAAGGCAACCGATTTTTTCGATGAGAAGGGGCAGTACAAATTGGCGCCATACCTCAAAGAAGCCTATGCCACCAATACTCCTAATCAATTTCAAAAGGACTTTAAAGGTGTAGATCTTAGGTTGGTGTTGTTAAATAAGGCCTTGAGTGGTGAAATTGTAAAGATATTTCCGCTGTTGAACGACGAAAACAACAAATGGATCTCGGCCATAGAATATAGGGGAGGACAATATCAGATCTCCGATTCCCTTTATGCCAACTTTGTGAAAAATGCGGTTCCCTTTTACTTAATGAGTTTGGAGAAAGCTGTAGAAAGTGGAGACTATTCAGAGGCCGATAAATTATTGGCCGCTTTTAAAAAGAACCAAGAAAATCATGGAAGTGAGGTACTACCATCCGATAACAAAATAGAGGCAGAAATATTCTACAACAAAGCAGATATTTTTAACCGTCTTTATAAGTATTACGGTGTAGTTGGGTTACTGATGTTTGTTCTCTTGGTCTTCCAGATTATAAAAGATAGAAAGGCATTAAGAATAACCATTGGTGCCTTAAAGGTATTGGTCTATATCTTTTTTGTATTGCATACGGCCGGTTTGCTCCTTAGATGGTATATATCCGGGCACGCCCCATGGAGTGATGCCTATGAGAGCATACTGTTTGTAGGTTGGGCCACCTTGGGAATGGGACTATTGTTCAGCAAAAGAAGTAATTTAACGGTGGCAGCAGCAACTTTTGTAACTTGTATGTTGCTTACCATTGCCCATTTAAACTGGGTAGACCCCTCTATAGCCAATTTGGTACCGGTATTGGACAGTTACTGGCTTATGATCCATACCGCTGTTATTGTGGGTAGTTATGGTCCGCTTACCGTAGGAATGATCCTTGGAGTGGTAAGTTTGCTGTTGATTATTTTAACCAATGAGAAGAACAAGGAAAAAATGGACCATAATATTAAGGAGCTCACTATAATTAATGAGCTGTCCTTGACCGTAGGTTTGGTAATGCTCACCATTGGTAATTTCTTGGGGGGTCAGTGGGCCAATGAAAGCTGGGGACGTTACTGGGGATGGGATCCCAAGGAGACTTGGGCCTTGGTTTCCATAATGGTT
>JBFHGV010000517.1:0-3317 GCA_041582955.1 Arenibacter sp. | reverse complement strand
GGTGGTACGGACATAATGCCGTTGCCTTTTTCTTGACTACTCCATTCTTGGGATTAATGTATTACTTTGTCCCCAAGGCTGCCAACAGGCCTGTTTACTCTTATAGGTTGTCTATAGTCCACTTTTGGTCCCTGATCTTTATATATATCTGGGCCGGACCACACCACTTGTTGTATTCTACCTTACCGGAATGGGCCCAAAATTTAGGGGTAGCCTTTTCTATCATGTTGATTGCCCCATCCTGGGGCGGAATGATCAATGGACTACTGACCCTACGTGGTGCATGGGATAAGGTTAGAACCGATCCGGTTTTAAAATTTATGGTAGTTGCCATTACTGGCTATGGTATGGCCACTTTTGAGGGACCAATGCTTTCGCTTAAAAACGTAAATGCCATTGCGCATTTCAGCGACTGGATCATTGCACACGTACACGTAGGTGCATTGGCATGGAACGGATTTCTAACCTTCGGGATGATCTATTGGTTGGTTCCAAAAATGTTCAAAACCAGATTGCATTCCCTACCCATGGCCAATTTCCATTTCTGGATAGGTACTCTAGGTATTATATTATATGCCTTACCTATGTATGTTGCTGGATTTACCCAAGCCCTGATGTGGAAAGAGTTTAATCCGGACGGCACTTTGGCCTACGGTAACTTCTTGGAGACGGTTAACGAAATTATCCCCATGTACTGGATGCGTGCCATTGGAGGAACCATGTATATTGTTGGAGCCATTGTCATGATATACAATGTGGTGGTCACTATTAAACAGGGCACTAAAGTACAGGACGAATTGGCCGAAGCCCCAGCATTGGCCCGCGTTTCCAAGAAAAGAACTGCCGGTGAGACCTTCCACACCTGGTTGGAGCGCAAGCCCATACAATTGACCATTTTGGCCACTATTGCCATTTTAATAGGAGGGGCCATACAGATTATACCTACTATTTTGGTTAAATCAAACATCCCCACCATAACCAGCGTTAAACCCTATACCCCATTGGAATTGGAGGGTAGAGATCTATATATCCGGGAAGGTTGTGTAGGTTGTCACTCCCAAATGGTAAGGCCATTTAGAAGTGAGGTGGAGCGATATGGCGAATACTCCAAAGCGGGGGAATATGTTTATGACCATCCATTCCTTTGGGGCAGTAAACGTACTGGACCCGACCTATTAAGGGTTGGCGGCAAATATTCGGACAATTGGCACCTAAACCACATGTACGATCCACAGAGTACCTCTTCCGGATCCATTATGCCCGCTTATTCCTGGTTGGTCCGGGATAAGCACGATAGAAGCAACATAGTGGCCAAAATGGAAACCATGGTTACTCTGGGAGTACCATATAGCGATGAGGACATTGCCAATGCCAAACAGTCCATGGACCAACAGGCTGCTCAGATAGAAAAAAATCTATATTCGGACCCTGATTTTGCCAAGACCTACGAGGAAGACAAGAAATATGCCGCAGAAAATGGACAGGAATTTATTGAAATGAAAGACAGGGAAATTGTTGCCATGATTGCTTACTTACAGCGTTTGGGAACCGATATCAAAATAAAGGAAACAGACGAAATAATCTCACAAAACCAATAAATCATGCTAAAATTCGTAAAAGGCTATATGGAGAGTATAGATGGTGTAGCCACCTATCCCATGATATCACTGCTAATATTCTTTGTTTTTTTTACCGTCCTTTTCTGGTGGGTGTTTACCGCCTCCAAAGAACACATCAAGGAAGTTAGCCAACTGCCATTAGAATCAGATAACCCAACTAAAGAGAATTTATTATGAAAAACATATCACCTTGGTGGATAAGAGTCCCCATAATCTTCTTCCTGATCTTCGGATTAACGGAGTACTTTATAGACTCCGGGGAACAACCGGCCATTATTGAATATCCTATTGTAGCCCTCTTTTTGGTATTGGTTCTATTTATTTTGATAGCAATAGAATTGATCCTTCAATCTGTGGAGAACGTCATGTTCCAAACGCTTCCTCCTGAAGCCAAAGAGCGCTATTTATCGTCCAAATCAAAACAATGGGAATGGAAATGGGGCAAAGAATTCTGGAAAAAAATGACCGGAAACAAACCTATAGAGGAAGAAAAGGAAATTATCCTTGACCACAATTACGACGGTATACGGGAGTTAGACAACAATCTTCCGCCTTGGTGGGTGTACATGTTCTACGCTACCATTGTTTTTGGAATAATATATCTGGCCCGTTTCCACGTTTTTGATGGCTATACCCAAAATATGGAATATGAGCAGGAAGTAGCTGAGGCCCAAATAGCCATTGAAGCGTATAAAAAAACAGCCAAGGGCTTGGTAGATGCCAATACCGTGGAGCTGCTTACCGATGTTGCTGACATCAAGGCAGGGGAAACTATTTACACTTCTAACTGTGTTGCATGTCATATGCCAGATGGGGGTGGGGGAATAGGCCCCAATCTTACGGATGAATACTGGATACTTGGCGGGGGCATTAAAAATGTGTTTCACACCATTTCTGAAGGTGGTAGGGACGGCAAGGGTATGATAGCCTGGAAGCAAACCCTAAAACCTGCCCAAATAGCACAAGTAGCCAGCTATATCATTACTGAGATTAACGGGACCACTCCAGCAAATCCTAAAGCCGCCGAAGGCGATATCTGGACCGGGGAAGCAGCTCCTTGATTTCACCTTAAACAAACATACCATAACCCCAGCGAACAAATAATAAATGGCACAGGACCAGGAACATTTCAGGGATTCTATAGGAACCATAACCGAAGAGGGAAAAAGAGCTTGGATATTTCCAAAAAAACCCAGCGGCAAGTTTTATGAATACCGCAAATATGTGAGCTATTTTCTTTTGGCATTTCTATTCCTAGCGCCTTTTGTAAAGGTCAACGGCAACCAATTTTTAATGTTCAATGTACTGGAAAGGCGCTTCAATATATTTGGATTTCCATTTTGGCCACAGGACTTTCATTTATTTGTGATTTCCATGATCATCGGGGTAATTTTTATCGCCCTGTTCACAGTTGCCTTTGGCAGGATTTTCTGCGGATGGATGTGTCCCCAGACCATATTTATGGAAATGGTCTTTAGAAGGATCGAATTTTGGATAGACGGCGACCGAGGAGCCCAAATACGTCTGGACAAACAAGCTTGGAATGCTGAAAAAATTAAAAAAAGGACCTTAAAGTGGAGTGTCTTCTTTATAGTTTCATTTTTGATAGCCAACGTATTTTTAGCCTATCTAATAGGAAGCGATCGATTAATACAATACATTACAGATGGTCCCTTACAGCATATAAGCACCATTGTT